>DATCFX010001485.1:0-7846 GCA_036509275.1 Pirellulales bacterium
AGGCCATCGACGTTCACGAGGTGGACCGGCAGCAGATGTGCCGGGCGATCGAAGAAGTCGCCCGCTTCGGGCTGGCCCGCGGCCTGGTCGCCGGCGAGCCCGCTGCCGACTGCAATGTGTAGGCCGGCGGCGGGGTACAAGCTCCACGGGCCGCAGCGCGTGGGCTTCAATTCCCGGCACGTCTTTTGCTGGGCTACAAAACCCTCTGGAGTGTTATCGACATAGTGTCATAAGTCATTATTATTAATGAGTTAGCGGAGTGTGCGGCCCGAGCGTGGCTGCCCACGGGGTGTGCATTGGATGCCCGCCCTTGAGGCCAAGAAGTGCCTACTTGACATTTGAGGTCGCCCATGTCGCGGATCCTACCCGTCGTGGTGCTGCTGTTTGTCGGCACCGATGTTTGTCGTGCGGATACGGTTTCTTTTGAGCAAGCCGGCGCCCGCAAAGCCGCCGCTCGCGTGCGGAACTGGTTCAGCGGCTACCACCAAGGGCCGCTGTGCAATGGGACGGGCACCCTGGTTCGCGTCGAACAAGGCCGCGGAGTGGTGCTGACCGCCGCGCATTTGTTCGCCGAGGCCATCGGCCCGATCACCGTCGAGTTCTTCGACGGCCAAGTCTCCGGTGCCACGCTCTTGGCGCTGGACAAGCAATTGGATGTGGCCGCGCTGTGGATCTATGCCCCACGCGGAATCGAGCCGCTGCCAATGACCGACGAGTCGCCCCAGCTTGGCGAGCAGATCGAGATTTGGGGCTATGGGCCCGAGAGGTTCCGATCGTTTTTGGCCGTCCGCTCGAAGCCGATTCCATTTTTTGCCGATCGGCCCGGATCGCTGCTGGGGGCGCAGGGCGTCGAGAACCACATGGTCACGATTCCCGGCGACAGCGGCGGCGCGGTAGTATGGCATGGCCGGCTGGTGGGCATGCACTGGGGCTATCGCGGGGCGGAAGACGATCCGCGGCGCTGCGTCCACGCCGTCAATGCGCGCCAACTCCGGCATTGGCTTGCTTCGCGTCTCGACTCGGAGAGCCCCGCCGCGCCGCTGGGCACTTTGGCCAACGTCCGTCACGAGACGCAGCCGCGCTAAAAGCCTTGGGATCGACCGAAAAATAAATTCTCCGCGATCCCTCTCCCCTGCGGGAGAGGGCGGGGTGAAGGGTCGGACGAAACGGAAGTTGTTTTTCGGTCGATCCTTGGCGCGGGTTCGCCTCCGTGGCCTGGTCGTACTACAATTCGCGAGTAACCTCACCCGCGAACTGTTGGGGCGCAATCGATCATGCCGGCGAAGAATCCAGAATGCGCGGCCGCCAACACGCTGAAGGAACACCGCGAAGCCTTGGCCCAAATCGAAAAAGTGCTCCAGGCCGACGTGCGCCCCTCGGCCGGCATGTGCCTCGCCGGATTCCTGCCAAAGGTTCGCTAATGTCGCTCATGCGTTTTTCCATGCGCCACGGCCGCACGTTGGACGAAGCGCGGGCCCAGTTGGAAGCCACGATATTGCAGGTTCAGTCGAAGTTCGGGCCGCTGGTCCAGCGCGTCGAGTGGAATGCCGCCCGCGACCAGGTCAGGCTGGATGCCGTTGGCGGCCAGCTCGATTTGCGGGTCGACGCGCACGAACTGCACCTCGAGGCCGATATTCCGCTGGTCAGCCGGCTCCTGGGCCAGCCGCTGATCGCCGGCCTCAAGGGGCTGCTCGAGCAGACGTTTCAGAAAAAATTGCAGTGAGCGCACCACTCAGGCCCATCGGCTTTTCCACGGCCGGTGCCAGGCGGAGATTCTCGGCGCGGCTGCGAATTCACGTCGAAAGATGCACGAAATCACCCCCGACCGAATGGTTTTGTGCCGACCAGCATGGTCGCTCAGTTCGGGTTTGGCAATCGCATCGGACCGCAATCAACAAGCGAACTCGCAGGGGCTGTCCGTGGCCTGCCGCCACTCGGACTGCTCCAGCGAGTTCGCTTTTATCAAAACCGTCACGCGCTGAACCCAATGATGCGGCTCAGGTGCGACGGGTATGCCACCAGCTTGTCGAGAACATCCGACTCAAACGGGCGCTAGTCGCAGTGCCTGTGAAGGCGACCGCGCAGCTCAGCACGAACAGACCCACGAGCGAGAGCATGGCCGAACCATGCGCCAGCGCGAGGATCCCCAAAATGAGTCCGGCCAATCCGGCCAGCACGTGCATCCCGCCCGAAGCGAAGTTCATGGCATCGTGGGCGGCGTTATCGGCCACGCCGCAACAGCCCACCATCAAGCTGCAAGACAAGACGATCACGGCAATTGACGTAAGCAGTGCGGGCTCAACGCCTACCAGCGCCAAGATGCCCAGTAGGATGCCTGTCAGGCCGCCAAAAAAACCGGCCGACATGCCAACTTCCGCGCCTGCCGTCTCATGCCGTACTCCCATCGCGGCACCTTCGAACGCCAAGGCAGCCCCGACGCAAATGGCGGCGATCGGCACAATGTAGGTCGGCGTAACACCGGCCAAACCGATGATTGTCAGCACCACGGCCGCCAATCCCACCACTGCTTCGGCGATCGATCCGCCGGCCGCCCATTCCGTCGTGCGGCTAGTTTCATGGCTAAAACCGTGTGATTGAACAGTAGACATAGCAACACCTCCGTAACCAAAGAAACCCAAACTCGAGCCGGTGGCCCGCGCTTTGCCCTCAGAAACCCGGCCATCGGCCCACAATGGCCATCGAACCCGGCAGATGGAAGCGGCCGCTCATCAATAGGTGTCGAAGCTCATTTGCTTTATGCCGCAAACGGCGTGCCCGCTAGCATCGCCCCAGCAGTTGCCCAGCGGACTCGCGACCGAGACTGTCCGCAGCGGCATTCTGCTCCGAATTGCTCGAACTGATTGCTGGTCCTACGGTGGACAGTTAAACTGAATCCTCCGCGGCTGGATTCGATATTTGCGGCCGGCACGCCTCGTAGTTCCCCCCCAGCAAGACTGCCGTCGTGCGTGTCCTTGATGCCCCGTTTCTGCTGTCCGAAGGCCTGTGACTTATGAGTTATTCCAATTCCCGCTCCTATCGCCGTAAAAGCAAGCGGCAAGACCCGCTGGCCATGGTGTTGGCGGTAGTGAGTGTGATTGGGTTGCCCGTGCTGGGTTTTGCGGCTTACAAGTTATTGACCCGGCCGCCGACGACGATCGTCACCTACGAGCACGTGCAGGCCGAACCGATTAAGGTCGAAAAGTTCCATCCGGAGCCGCCGAAAAAAGACCCGCGGGCGGTCGCCGCGGCCTCGCGCGGGAGGGACTCTGCATTTGGCCCCGGTTCCGGCAGTGCGGGCGGCCGCGTGACTTCGGTCCCCGATGCCGTGGATCAGATTGCCCAGCAACTGGCCAAAGCGGTCACGGATACGACGACCCACCAGGTGCTGCTGGTCTGGCTGTTCGACCAGTCGGCCAGCAACGATCATGTACGTAGCGAAGTGGCCGGCCGGTTGGATACGTTGTACCAGGAGTTGGCGACCGCGGCCCAAAAGGCCGCCGGCGACAAGCCGGCCGACGGCAAATCGCCAGCGGTGCTCTCCGTGGTCGGCGCGTTCGGGCCCAGCGTCGAGTTCCTGACCAAAGAGCCGACGGCCGATGCGGCGGCGATTCAGCGCGCCGCCGAGGGCATCAAGAGCAACAGCAGCCACGTGGAAAATACGTTTGGCGCCGTGCAGGCGGCGCTGGAAAAGTTTTCGTCGTATCGCGTCAAGGGCCGCTATGTGAGCCTCGTGATCGTCAGCGACGAAGTGGCCGACGACGAGCAAAAAATCGACGACGTCCTGCCCAAGCTCAAGCGCTACGCTATTCCCGTGTACTGCATCGGCGTCCAGGCGTCGTTCGGCCGGATCGACGGTCCGAATCAAACCAGCGAGGGCCGCGGCGCGGACGCCAAAGAGGTTCGCGTGCGCCAGGGCCCCGATTCGCGGTTCCCGGAATGGATCCAGTTGCAGTATCCCGACGGCCGAGATGCCTCGAGCCTGGCCGTCGACTCGGAGTTGGGCCCCTACACGCTCTCGCGGCTGTGCCTGGAGACCGACGGCGAATACTTTGCCCTGCCGCAGATCGGCGGCGGCTTCGGCATGAACGACGCGGGCTTCGGCCGGCGCAATCGCCGCTCCGAGCCGATGATGACATCCACCAGCGCGCTGCCCAGGAAGTACGTTCCCGTCTATTTACCCGAGTCGGAAATTCAGGGCCAGTTGACAACGAACAAGGCCAAACAGGCGCTGGTCCAAGCGGCCAAATTGCCGCCGGCCGAAGTGCTGAGCAATCCCACCACGCTGTTTACCAACGGCGACGACGTGGAGCGCACGCGCGCCCTCGACAAGGCGCAAAAGCCGGCAGCCAGGATCCAGCCCGGCATCGACGCCTACTACAACGCGCTCAAGCCGGGCGATGCCGACGAACGGAAGCTGGCCGCCGAGCCGCGTTGGCAGGCCGGCTACGATCTGGCCTACGGCCGCGCGATGGCCGCCAAGGCCCGGGCCGACGGCTACATGTCGCAACTGGCCGTGATGAAGGGTGGCCCGAAACGCAAAGACCCCAAGCCTGTGCAGTTGCTGCTCGAACCGACCGACGACCCGAGCGGCAACAGCGTCGTCGACAAGCTGGCCAGCAAGGCCCGCGTGTTATTGAACCGCGTGAAAGACGAGCACCCCGGCACGCCCTGGGCGGCCTCCGCCGAGCGCGAGTTGCAAATGCCGCTGGGCTGGAAATGGATCGAGCAATGAAGTCGCCAGCGGCCCGCTCGACGATTGCCACGATGGCTTGAGCCAGCGCTGAAAATCCAGCGAACCAAGGATGACGACGCCATGGATTTGCGGGAATTCGGCCTTACCCGCCAGCAGATTAACGTCGGCTGCAAGGTGCTCAAATACCAGCCGTTCATTCTGAGCGACGACGTGCAGACGGGCATCGCCTATAGCTGGCGCCACATCCCCGATCCTCGGTTGCCGCCGGCGCTGGTGTTTTATCGCCGACACTGGCGCAAGCAATGGGACGAGATCACGGAAAGCAACGCGCTGCTGCGCCGCACGTACGACGGCCTGATCCGCTTTATCGCCTCGCGCTATCCCGGCAAGACCCTGCTGGATGTGGCCTGCAACAACGGTTATTTCCCCGTCCGCGCGGAGCTGTTTGGAATGGCTCCCAGTTTCGGCATGGACATCGGTGGCTGGTATCGAAAGTCGGTCGCTCTTCTCAACAGCGCCTGCGGCACCCACGCGACCTTCACGCACGCGGTTTACGACCCTGGAAGCCACCGCGCGCCGCTCGAGGGCCAGTACGACGTGGTGGTCGCTTCGGCCATCATGTGTCATTTGCCGGATCCGCTCAACTTCCTGGCGTTCTTGGCAAGCAAGGCCAAGGAGGCCATTTTCTTCTGGGGCCAGCTCATCGACTCCAGCAACCTGCTCGTGTCTTATCAGCCGCCCCATGCTGGGCTCCACGACCGGCCGTTTCCCTTCTGCTTTAACGACAACACGCGTATCTCGCGCGGGCTGATGGAGCTATCGTTCAAACAGTTGGGGTTCAAGCACGTGATCGAGGTGCCGTGGCAGCACGACTGGCTCTCGCCGTACATTACGCAGTATCGGCCTGCCGAGTTGGATCCCGCCGCGGTCGCCGCACTTGGCGAGCCTGGTGCCCGCGCCTCCCAGGGCTTCGACCTGCTGAACGAGATCGAGATCAGCTCGAAGCACGTCGGGATTCTGGCCACGCGATGAGTCACAGGCCCGCAACAGCCGCTACGATTCCAGCCCGAACTTGCGGAGTTTGCTGAACAGCGTGCTGCGGGGCAGGCCGAGCAGCCGCGCGGCCTGGGCTTTGTTGCCGCGGCACTGCGCCAGCGCGGCGATCAGCCGCTCGCGTTCCATTTCCGATAGCTCCTCCGGCAGACCGTCCCGCGCCGCCGAGGCAGAGCCCACCGCCAGCGGCACCAGTCGCTGAGGGCCGCGCAGGCGCGCGGCCGGCAATGCGGTGCCGTTCAGCTCGGGCGGCAAATCGGCCAGCCCGATCGACTCGCCGTCGGCCAGCACCACGGCGCGTTCGATCGCGTTCTCGAGTTGCCGGATGTTGCCCGGCCAGTGATAGGCGGCCAGCGTCTCCAGCGCGTCTTCTTCGATCCGCACGATGTTCTTGCCGGCTTGCCGCGCGTAGACGTGCAAAAAATGCAGCGACAGCTCGAAAATATCCTCGCGCCGCTGGCGCAGGTTGGGGCACAGCAGGCTGATCACGTTCAGCCGGTAGAACAGGTCTTCGCGAAAGCGTCCCTGGCGGATCAGCTCTTCCAGGTTCTGGTGCGTGGCCGCGATCAACCGCACGTCGACCTGCACGGTCTGAATTCCCCCCACTCGCTCAAAAGCCCGCTCTTGCAGCACGCGCAGCAGCTTGGTCTGCGTCTCGAGGCTGATATCGCCCACTTCGTCGAGAAACAGTGTGCCGCCGTCAGCCATTTCGAAGCGGCCGATTTTGTCGCGATCGGCGCCAGTAAACGCGCCTTTGACGTGCCCGAACAGCTCGCTCTCGAGCAGGCCGGAGCTGAGCGCCGCGCAGTGGACCTGCACAAACGCGCCGGCCGCCCGAGGACTGTTGACGTGAATGGCCCGGGCGATCAGCTCCTTGCCGGTGCCGCTTTCGCCGCGGATCAGCACGGACGAAGGGCTTTGGGCGACTTTGGCCAGTTGCTCGAGCAGCCGCAGCACAATCGGGCTGGAACCGCGGATTTCGTGCTTGAGCCCCTCGACCCCGCCCGCAGCGCTGGCCGGACTGGCTTCGGCCGGCGGTTGTTCACCCGGCTGGCGATTGAGCAGTTCGGTTTGCAGAAACATGATCCGCCGCTGCTGCTCGGCCAGCTTCTGCACCTTTTCTTGCAGTTGGTCCTTGAGCGCATCGATGGTGCGATAGCCTTGGGCCCCGCGCAGCGCCAAGGCCGCCGTGCGCGCCAGGGCCAGCAAAAAGTTGCGGTCCTCGAAGCTGTAGGCCGAGCCGTCTTCCTTGGGACCCAAGAGCAGCAGCCCCTGCGCCGTGCCGTCCGACTCGAGCAGGTATGCCAGCCGCGCATCCCACGCGCGCAGCAGCCGCCGATCGGCCGTATAGCCGCGCGCGGCCAGCTCACGCATCAAGGTCGCATCGCCCGCGATCTGTTCGGGCGAACTGGCCCAATCGGCCTGATACGCCAGCCGTAGCGTGGCGTCCTCGTCGCGCAGATACACGGCCACGCGCTGGCCGCCCGTGCTGTCGCGGACCGACTGCGACAATTGCCGCGCTAGTTGCGACGGTTCCACGAGTTGCTCGACTGCGGCGCTTAGCCGCCGGACGGCCTGGTCGAGTTGATACTTCTCACGATAAAAACGGCGGTCGATGGCCCGTTGCAACCGGTCGCGAATCCAGCCCAGCGACACGACCACCAGCATGGCGGTCATGCCGGCCATCGCGGCATTTTCCCAGCGGAAATAAAAGCTGCCGACCAGGGCCGTGGTCAGGCCAACCAGCGAACAGAACAGGGCCGTCGCGGCGAAGCTGATGGCCACGTAAACCAGCCCGCGGTTCAGGATCTGCCCGACCTGCATCAGCTTGTAGCGCGTGATGCTTACGGCGTAAGCCAGCGTGAACACGAGGCTGATGACGTACAGGGCCACCTTCGGCAGCGGCGCGAAGGCAAACTCGCCGCGGTCGCGGACGGCCGTCCACAGCAAAAACAGCAACGGCGCGGTCGCCACCAGCGCCGCCCCCAGCAGCCACTTGAGCTGGTTGCGTTCGGCCGGAGTGCGGCTCTGGACGTACTTGTGCCGCAGCACGACAAATCCGGTCAGAAACATGGCTCCGGAAATGGCCAGGTAAATATG
>DATCFX010001486.1:0-3033 GCA_036509275.1 Pirellulales bacterium
CCGGAATCGTCGTGCCCTGGCGCGTGACTCCGATCGGCGTGTAGAGCAGGCCGGGAATCTCAATTCGCGGGATTTCCAGCACTTGCGCCTGGCCATCTCGCTCGCCGGCCAATGCGGCCGCTGCCGGCAGCAGGGTGATGACCGCCAAGGCCACGCCGCAGAAGGTCGCTCGATTTCGCATCACAAATTGCCTCCAGTCGTACGGGAACCCCTCCGCGACGCTTTCCGCCGCCCGGGCCGATTGGTCGTCGCGGCCGGCATTGTACGCCTGTTGCACACGAAGTTGAATAATTGGTGCAAGGGAGGCGCCCGCCGTTGCCGATCGCGGCAGTCGCGAGCGCATTGTGCGGATGATATAGTGCGGAATCCCTACCAACGATTCCCGCCTCAAAGGATTCACCCCGATGCGATGCTTGTTCTTCGTTGCTGCCTGCTGGCTGCCGTTGGTTGCGGTCGCCCATGCCGAGGATGCTGCTCAGACGGGCAGCGTCGGCGTGGCCATGACCGAGGCCGCGCAGAAATTTCTCGCGGCTTTGGATGCCGATCAGCTTGCCAAGGCCACCAGGAAATTCGACGATCCGGCCCGCGTGGACTGGCACAACATTCCCAAGCCCCAGCGCAAAGGTCTGCAAGTTCGCGACATGAATGATGAGCAGCGCCGCCTTTGTTTCGCTTTGCTGCACGCCGCGCTAAGTGATGTCGGATACGACAAAGCGTTGAAGATCATGTCCCTGGAGTCGAACCTGCGCGAGGGCGAGAAGGACCTGAAGAACGGCCCGCTGCGCGATCCGCAGCGTTATTTTCTCACCATCTTCGGCAAGCCTGAGACGGCCGGCACCTGGGGCTGGAGCATCGAGGGTCACCATTATTCGCAAAACTTCGTGATCCGCGATGGACACGTCGTGAGCGATACGCCGAGCTTCTGGGGCGCGAATCCGGCCACCGTGCGGATTCACGTGCCCGGCGGCCCCGAGGTGGGCACGCGCACGTTAGGCCAAGAGGAGCAACTCGCTTTCGACCTGGTCCATTCGCTGGACGACGCGCAGCGCAAACGAGCGATCATTGCCCAAACAGCTCCCGCCGAATATCGCGCGGCAGGTCGGCCCCAACCGCCGCACGCGGCCCCGGAAGGCCTCGCAGCCGCCGACATGACCGCAGCGCAGAAGAAGATCCTCGGGGCACTCCTGGAAACGTACAACGGTAATCTGGCACCGGAGCTGCGCGACGCACGCCTGGCCAGTGTCAAATCGGGCGGCCTGGATCGCGTGTTCTTCGCTTGGGCCGGCGGCACAAAACCCGGCGTGCCGCATTACTATCGCATTCAGGGGCCGACGTTCGTCCTGGAATTGGTGAACGTCCAGTCCGATCCCGCCGGCAATCCCGCCAACCACATCCATTCAGTTTGGCGCAATCTCGAAGGCGATTTTGGGCTCACGGCCAGGTAACTGAGACGGTAAGTCTCGATCCGGAAAGACGTGCTGGCCGCGGTGCCTGCCGCGCGACGAATCCGGCAAGAGATAAGTGTCCGTGCCTGGCCCGGCGCCGGTTTGGCACGTCACCAGAAGCCGGGTAAAATGGGTCGCGAGTCGCGCGGGCAACGCAGCACCGTGTTCGCGATCTCCTAACCCTCACGGAAGCGTTTTGACATACCGACATGGAACGCAGCGAGCCCGATCACTCTTATCCGGCCAGTCAGGAGCCGCTGCTTGCGCTGGAGGCCAGAATCCATGCGATTCTTCCGCCGCGATACGTGGGGTGTTTCGAGGAGGTCTCGCCCGCCTCAATGGGTTCGGCCGAACTGAAGTACGACGCCCAGGGGCGCGTGGCGTGGGGAGCGATCTGGACGACGTTTTGCCACCTGGCCCTGGCCGGCGGTCCGCCGCATCGTGGCCGGCTGCTCGAACCGGTGTCGGTAGCCGAAGCCGAGGCGTCGCCCGGCGAGCAGGCCCAGGTCGTAGCCGAAATTGAGCGTGCGCTTCTCCTGACGACCGAGTTACCGGTCAGCCCCAGCCCGCGGCCGGGCTGGGTCGGCATCCGCTGTCACGATGACGACATGGCCGGCTGGCTGGTGCGGGCGATCGTTGCGGAGAACGTGATCGCGCGGCGCCAGCAGGAGGTGCTCTTCGTGCCCGCCGGCCCGGCATTTCGGGTCGAGCAGGAAATCAAGAACGTCGTGGTCAGCGTCGCCAAGGCGTGCCATTACCTGCTCGACCATGTGGAACCGGATCAGCGCCCGTCGGGGTTGGCCGGCCGATTGGTCGAGCCGCCGCTGCCGAGCGAGGTTCTGGCGTCGCCCGGCAAGTATCTGAAAGCCGCCCGCGAGCTGGAGCAATGCATCCGTCGGGATACTGGTCTGAATACGATCCTCGGTCAGACGCAAGGCTGGATCGGCGTCGATTGCTCGAGCGAGGAAATGGCCGTCTGGATGCTGCGAGCAGTCGTCGTCGAAGATATTCTGGCACGCTGCGAGGGCAACCGGCTCTGCGTGCCGATCGACATGAGTGATTCGCCCTTGCAGCCCATCGCCAAGACAGCCGACGCAGTCGCCCAGGCCTACCGATTGTGGAAGCTCCACGCGGCGCGGTAGCTTAACTGCGGCTTTCCGCTGAGTAGCACGTTCGCTATGAATCCGATCCTGCTGCGAATCCTCATCGTCGCGCTCGCCGGCGTCTGCGCCGTTGCGTCGTGGGCGTGCTTGTGGGACGCCATTGGCGCCATGCGGACGCGGCGCATTGCTCTCACGCCCTCGGAGCGTGATCGAAGGGGATGCAGCAGTAAACTACGGTGCAAAGCTACTGTTCTTTGGCGTCTGCATAGGCGCGACGGCTGTGTTTCTACTCTACAGCCTCACCATGTTCTGAGTGCCCGCACGCTTGACGGCCGCCTACCCAAAATGTCGAGGCTGGCCGGTCGATTCGAGCACCGACATCCAGAGATCGCCGTCGGGATCGACGGTGTTGCGCTCGCGGATCGCCAGGGGCATCGGCACGTGGACGAATCGGCCGTGCCAGCGGCCGACGACCATCTCGGTGC
>DATCFX010001487.1:0-1275 GCA_036509275.1 Pirellulales bacterium
GAAGCGGGCGGCACGCGAGCCGCCAGCAGTTGTTTTGCGAAAATGGGAGAAGATCGTCGTGCGTAGTTGCCCGCGGATCGACCGAAAAATGGCTTCCGTATTTTTCGGCCCCTCGCCCGGCCCTCTCCCGCCAGGCAAGCGGAGTTGCGGAGAAGTTATTGTTCGGTCGATCCCAGCGCTGTTGATGCTGCTCGCGGCCGGCCCGCTTGGGGCCCAATCGGTCGCCCAGGCAATCCCGCCCATTCCGCGAAAGCTGCCTCCGCCCGGCATTTCCATTCCGGTCGAAGATCGCGCCCGGCTCGAAACGGCCGCCTCGCGGCTGGCCAAACAAGTGCAGACCGCGCGGAGCAAACTCGAGTTGCCGGCGCGCGAGCGGCTGCCCGACGTCGAGATTTATCTCAAAGCGGTGCAGTTCGCGCTAGCCAACGACGAGTTCTTCGATCGCAAGGACGTCGCCCGTGCCGACGATCTGCTGCGCCGCGGCCAAGCGCGGCTCGATGAGCTGGCCTCCGGCAAGCCGTCGTGGCTGAATCGCCACGGGACGCTGGCCTTGGGCTTCCGCTCGCGCTTGGACGACTCGGTGCAGCCCTACGGCCTGGTCATTCCCGAGGGGCTCGACGTGGCGGCCCACGTGCCCCCCTCGCGATCGAAGCCGGTGCCGCTGTACGTGTGGCTGCACGGCCGGGGCGACAAGGCGACCGAGTTGAGCTTTATTCAGTCGCGCGAGAGCAAGCCGGGAGACTTCCATCCGGCAGACGCGATCGTGCTGCACCCCTTCGGCCGCTATTGCAACGGCTTCAAGTTTGCCGGCGAAGTCGATGTGTTCGAGGCGATCGAGGCGGTCCGCTCGCGCTACGACATCGATGCCGACCGGATCGTGCTCTGCGGGTTTTCGATGGGCGGTGCGGGAGCCTGGCACCTGGGGGCGCATTTTCCCGACGCTTGGGTCGCGGTCAGCCCTGGGGCGGGCTTTGCCGAAACGGCCCAATACCAGCATCTCCAGCCCGAAAGCTATCCGGCCTGGTACGAGCAAAAGCTCTGGGGCTGGTACGACGTGCCGGATTACGTGTTGAATCTGTTCAACTTGCCGGTCATTGCCTACAGCGGCGAACTGGACAAGCAGATGCAGGCTGCCCGCATCATGGAAGCGGCCTACCGCCGCGAGGGCCACACGCTCGAGCACCTGATCGGCCCGGGCGTGGCCCACAAGTATCAGCCCGACACGCTCAAAGAGCTCCAGCGGCGGCTGGCCCAAATCGTGGCCCGCGGCCGGCC
>DATCFX010001488.1:0-1531 GCA_036509275.1 Pirellulales bacterium
GCGATCCTGGTGCTCGACACTAGCGCCTGGATCCAATTGGGCCCGATGGCCGACGTGCTGCGTGCCAGCCAGGCGAAAAAGTTCATTCTCGACCACCATGTCAGCCAGGACGACCTGGGCGCCGAGGCCTTTAAGGACACGACGGCCGAAGCCACCGGCCGGTTGGTGCTGGACGCCGCTCGGCATTTGGGCGTGCGCTTGACCCCGGATATCGCCACGCCGCTGTTTGCCGCCGTGGCCACCGATACCGGCTGGTTCCGCTTTGCCTCGACCGGAGCCGGCACGTATCGGGCTGGGGCGGAACTGATCGAAGGCGGAGCGGTGCCGGCCGACATTTACCGTGCGCTCTACGAACACGATTCGCTGGCGCGGCTGCGATTGGTGGGCTGTACGCTGGCCCGGGCGCAGACGGAACTAGACGGCCGGTTGATTCATACCAGCATCCGGCGCGAGGATTTTGCCGCCACCGGCGCTGTGCCCTCGGACACCGAAGACATCATTAACATGACGTTGCAGGTCGAGGGGACCCAGGTGGCCGTGATTTTTGTCGAGCTGGCCGCCGGCGGCGTGAAGGTCAGCTTCCGCAGTCGCGGCATGGTCGATTGCAGCAAGCTGGCCGAGTGTTTTGCGGGCGGCGGCCACAAGGCCGCGGCCGGTGCCACGCTTCCTGGCACGGCTGAGACGGCCCAGGCCAAAGTGCTTGACGCTGTGCGCAGCGCAATGCGATAATTTTGTTGGAAAACATGCCCCGAAACCCGGCGCAAGCAAGTTCGCGCCGCCTGCCCCACGAGCGAGTAGCGATCCAATCAATCTCTGATGAGCGGTTGCTTTCCGAATCGGCCGCGAACCGTAAGGGAATCGTCCGCCGGTCGGCAGGCGCGAGTCTTCTGATAAGGAAACGACAATGGACGAGATTCCTCTGGCTCCCGCGCCTCTGGCGCCCAAGCTAAGGCCGACCTCGCCTGCTGCCAAGTCGCCGCCGCCGGCCGTGCCGCCCAGGCGCGGATTTTTTGGCAAGGTTTTGGCCGTGGTGATCGGCTCGTTGGTGGGCGTGGTGCCGGTGGCTTCGGGATTGGCCGTGTTCCTCGATCCGCTGCGCCGCCGCCAAGGCTTGCACGAGCCGATCCGCGTGGCCACGCTCGACGCCCTGCCCGACGACGGCATGCCGCGGCTGTTTCCGGTGATTGCCGACCGCGACGACGCCTGGACCCGGTATGTCAACCAGCCGGTCGGAGCCGTGTATCTGCGGCGTTTGCCCGGCAGTTCAACGGTGCAGGCCTTGAGCGCGACCTGCCCGCATGCCGGCTGCTTCGTAGAGCTTAAGGAGGAACGCAAGCAGTTCCAATGCCCTTGCCACACCAGCGCTTTCCAGCTCGACGGCCACCGCGTGATGCCCTGCGTCGCGCCGCGCGGGATGGATGAGCTGAAGTGCGAGGTTGTGACTCGTGACAAGGAGCAGCAGGTGCTCGTGTACTACCTCAACTATTATAGCGGACTGGCTGAAAAGAAGCCCAAGGCATGAAACCACTCG
>DATCFX010001489.1:0-4363 GCA_036509275.1 Pirellulales bacterium
CCCGCGGGTCGACAACAGGATGCCGTGCGTCACGAGCGTGCGCAGAATCTGCAGCAGGAACCGCTCGGGCAGCTTGCCGGAGGCGGCCAAGCGGCTGCAAGGCACTGGCCTGTCGCCGCTGGCCTGAGCCAGGGCAAGCGCCGCCTGAACCGCATACGTCACGGTGCGCGAAAACTTCATAGCGCAACCAAAACCCGACAGTGCCAATACCGAAAAAAATCCAGGCAGTCTGGAAGAGCACGTGACGGTTAGACGCAGACCCTCAAAGACCGGGCAATTGTCTGCGAGTAAGAAGGAAAAAGCCGACCACGTGCCCCACTCGGACGGCCGTATCCGACTACCAGTTTGTGGGGTAAATGCACCCATGTCAAGCGGCTTCACGGGGCAAACGTAATAAAGCCGCGACCACCGGTCGCGGCTTTGTGAGTGGCCGGCCCGGGAACAATCAGCCGTCCTGGCGGGCGACGCACGCGTGGGATTGCGGGCTGCCGGACGGGTGCATCAGCGCGCCGTACGCGATCATTCCAGCCCCGCATACCAACAGGCTGTCGGCGATATTGAAGTTCGGCCAGCGCCAGTCGTGGTATTGCAGCAGGATCCAGTCGCGGACGGCCTGCTGACCGTCGGGCGACCCGAGACCGAGACGATCGTAGAGATTGCCCAAAATGCCAGCCATGACCGCCGCCAGCGCGATCGTGAGCCAACGGTCACCTGCTCCACCGGCCATGAAGAGCCAGTACAAGATACCGACTGCCGCCACGATCGAGAGGCCGGAGAACAACCAGACCTGGCCTGGCCCAATGCCGAACAGTGCGCCCGGATTCAGGCTGGTCTGTAGGCCGACGAAATTGCCGCAGATCCACCAGGTTTGTCCCCCGGGTGGGCCAAGCTTTGCAAAAATCCAACTCTTGGTGGCCAAGTCGGCGCCGCAACCGATGACGGCGATGGCGGTAAACAGCACGAGATGACTGACCGGCACCGCCTTCATGGTCGAATCGCTTTCCGTTTTGAGCGGAGCCCCCGCGCCGTATGCCCTAGCGTCGTTCCAAGTGCTCGGCGCATTTGACGCAAGTGGGTGCATAGGGCAGCGCGTTCAGCCGGAGCTTGGGAATTTTCACGCCGCATTCGTCGCACTGACCATACGTACCTTCCTCGATCCGCTCCAAGGCCAATTCGATGGCTTCGAGCGTTTCCTCTTCGTTTTCCATCAGGCTGAGCGTGAACTCCTGTTCGAAGTTGTCGCTGCCCAGATCGGCCATGTGAATCGGCATGCTCGAGGCTTCGCTGCCGCGGTCGAGCCGGCTTTTCTTCAAAGCGGCGTCTGCCATTTGACTTACGTCGCCGCGCAACCGGGCCCTCAGCAACAACAGCCGATCCTTATAGACCTTCATCTCAAGCTTTTTCATAACGGGGTCTTCTCCGCGTAGTTTTGCCCTGTAAGCCCGCACTTCGGAGGTTACAGACCCTCTATAGTAAAAAGGGGGCGTAAGACTGTCAAATATCTGGGGCCTGAAATGCAAGCCAATCCAAAAGCGTAAGCCGGTGCGAGCTAATAGCATGCGCCGATCTATTCGGCGGCCCATGGCCCCCGATCGGCAACCAGCCAGCCGCTGCTTGTCGGCACATTCCGGCTGCCGTAGGATATTGGGCCGCTAACCCCGAATCGGCCGGGCACAGCGTGCAAATTCCAGGAGGCCAAGCAATTAGCGTGACGACGAACACCGATCTGGCCTTTCAACGCTGCGTGCAACCGCAGTGCCATGCCACTTACGGCGTGGAAGAGGTGCTCGTGGCCTGCAAAGCGTGTGGCGGCCTGTTGGACGTGGTTTACGACTGGAACCGCTTGCAGCCGCCGAAAAGCTGGAAGTTCTTCGAGGAAAAATGGGCCCGCCGGCTCGATCCGTTGTGTTTCAGCGGCGTCTGGCGATTTCGCGAATTGCTCCCTTTCGCCTCACCTGAGCAGGTCGTGACCATCGGCGAAGGTCAAACGCTGCTGCAATCGTCGCCAGGCGTCGCCAAATATGTGGGCGTCGATGCCGGCCGGCTGTACTTGCAATACGAGGGCATGAACCCCTCGGGAAGTTTCAAAGACAACGGCATGTCAGCCGCGTTTACGCACGCGCACTGCATCGGTGCCACCCGGGCCGCTTGCGCATCGACCGGCAACACTAGCGCCTCGCTGGCCGTGTATTGCTCAGTCACAAAACTGATGCGGGCCATCATCTTCGTGGGCGCCGGCAAGATTTCGTACGGTAAGTTGTCGCAGGCATTGGACTACGGTGCATTGACCGTACAAATCGCCGGCGATTTCGACGACGCGATGGCCCGGGTCAAAGAGGTCTCGCGCGAACTGGGCATCTATCTGGTCAACAGTGTGAATCCCTTCCGGCTGGAAGGGCAAAAGACGATCATGTATCGCGTCCTCGAGGCCCTGCGGTGGCAGGTGCCCGATTGGATCGTTGTGCCGGGCGGCAACCTTGGCAATTCGAGCGCCTTTGGCAAGGCGTTCATGGAGCTGCGCGAGCTGGGGCTGATCGATCGCGTGCCGCGCCTGGCCGTGATCAATGCCGCCGGTGCCAACACGCTTTACGAGCTTTTCGAGCGTCGCGGCTTGCGGTGGAATGGCGGCCAGATCCAAGCCACCTGCGCCAGCGACTACTACCAACAGCTCGACACGGCAAAAATGCGGGCTTCGACCATCGCCAGCGCCATCGAGATCAACCGGCCCGTGAACCTCGAAAAGTGCCTGCGGGCGTTGGATTTTTGCAATGGCGTGGTGCGCGAGGTCAGCGACCAGGAGATTCTCGACGCCAAGGCGCAGGTCGGCGCCGGCGGACTGGGCTGCGAACCGGCCAGCGCAGCCAGCGTGGCCGGGGCCAAATTGCTGACCGCGCAAGGCGTGATTGGCCGCGACCAAAGCGTGGTCTGCATTCTTACCGGCCATCAGCTCAAGGACCCCACGGCCACGGTGGCCTACCACACCACCGATCAGAAAGAGTTCAACGAGGTGCTGGGCAGCCGCGGCGTCAAACGCGCCGCCTTCGCCAACCGGGCCGTGGCCGTGCCCAACGAACTGGACGAGATCATCAAGGCCATTCGCCTGTATTCCTGACGCCCCCGGCAATGAACATGGCCGCTATTCGCATCGCAATTCACGGCGCCGCCGGACGCATGGGCCAGCGGCTGGTCGCGCTGGCTTCGGCCGATCCCGAGCTAAAAATCGTGGCCGCGCTCGAGGCCGCCGGACATCCGCGTTTGGGGGAAGACGCCGGCACGATTGCCGGCGTGGGTCCGCTCGCCTTGCCCGTGGCGGCGGCTTCGGACGAACTGGCGGATGTCGTGATCGACTTCTCCACGCCTGCCGGGGCGATGGAAATGCTCGCAACCTGTTTTCCTCGGCGGATTCCCGTGGTGATTGCCACCACCGGGTTCAGTGCCGCACAGTCTGAAAAGATCCGCAGTGCCGCCCGCGAGTTGGCCGTGCTGTGGGCCCCTAGCATGAGCCTGGCCGTGAACCTGGCCATGCGTCTGACCGACGTGGCGGCCGATGCGCTCAAGCATCATCCATCGGGCGCCGACGTGGAAATCATCGAGCGGCATCACCGCTTCAAGGAAGACGCCCCCAGCGGCACCGCGCTGAAATTTGGTGAGATCGTCGCCGCGCGGATGGGACAAACCCACAGCCGGCATGGCCGCGAAGGCCGGCCCGGCAGCCGCCCGCACGGCGAGATCGGTTATCACGCCGTGCGCACCGGCGATAATCCCGGCGAGCACACCATCATCTTCGGTCTGCTGGGCGAAACCTTGGAAGTTACCGTTCGCGCCAGCAATCGTGATTGCTACGCCCACGGCGCGCTGGCCGCCGCCAAATTCCTGGCCCGCCAACAGCCCGGCCTCTACACCATGAACGACGTCCTCTTCGGCCCGGCCGAATAACTCACCAGGCATGCATGCCTGGGCTATGAAAAAACCGTCATTCCCACCGTCATTCCCCATTCATCATTCATCCTTCCGACTTCCGCATTTCCCCATTTCCTCTCATGGCCAAGTGCGAAGAAGGCTACCTGTGCGACGTGTGCGGCGGCGATGTCGAGGAAATCACCGACAGCGATCTGTATCTGCGCTACGTCATCGGCCAGGTCGATCCCGAGACACTGCACACACTGCGCGAACGCCACATCCGCTGCAATCCGGTGCTGGCCCAGTTTATCGTCGACGATGACTTCGAACCGCTGGCAGTCGACGGGCCGTTCGATAAGCGGCAGTTGGATCCTGCCTATGTTCGCCAGCACGAGCACCTCGTGACGCGCGGCTGGCGGCGGCTGCGCGAAGTGGCCGGCCAGGACCTCAGCCTGCTCGAGTA
>DATCFX010001490.1:0-2410 GCA_036509275.1 Pirellulales bacterium
CAAGCGGCTTTTCCCCGGTTCGAACTGCTCATGGCCCGCAATCTCGCCCAGATCCGCAACATCGGCATCATTGCCCACATCGACGCCGGCAAGACGACGGTCACCGAGCGGATGTTGTTCTATGCCGGCGCCACGCACCGCATGGGCGAGGTCGACAAGGGCACGACCGTCACGGATTTCGATCCCGAGGAGCAGCAGCGCGGCATCACCATTTTTTCGGCCTGCGTCACGTTCAATTGGCAGAGCGTGGCCGTGAATCTGATCGACACGCCCGGCCACGTGGACTTCACGGCCGAAGTCGAGCGCAGCCTGCGGGTGCTCGACGGCGGCGTGGTGGTGTTTAGTGCCCGGGAAGGGGTCGAGGCCCAGAGTGAAACGGTTTGGCGGCAGGCCGACCGTTACAAAGTGCCGCGCGTGGCCTTCATCAACAAGCTGGACCGCGAGGGGGCCGATTTCTACGGCACGGTCGACGAGATTCGCCAGCGGCTCGAGTCGAACCCCGTGCCCTTGCAAATTCCGGTCGGCGTCGGGCCGCCGCACATGCCCGACGCCTTTCGCGGCATGATCGATCTGGTGCGAATGAAGCTGCTCAGCTTTGCGCCCGAGAGCGAAGGGGCCGAAGTCGTCGAGCAGCCGATTCCCGACGAGTTGGCCGGTGAAGCCCAGCAGTGGCGCGAAAAGATGCTCGAACGGCTCTACGACTACAGCAACGAGCTGATGGAGCTGGGCCTGGCCGACGAGCCGGTGGGCGAAGAGCTGCTCAAGCGCGTGATTCGCGAGGCGACCTGCCACCGGCTGATCGTGCCGGTGTTGTGCGGCTCGGCGCTGGATCATATCGGCATTCAGCCGCTGCTGGATGCCGTGGCCGACTACCTGCCCAGCCCGCTGGACGTGCCGCCGGTGGAGGGCGTGGATCCGAAAAAACCGGACAAGAAGCTGATCCGCAAGCCCGACGTCAGTGAGCCCTACTGCGGCCTGGTGTTCAAAATCCAGGCCGACAAGCACGGCGACCTGCACTACGTGCGCGTCTATTCGGGCCGGCTTACCGCCAACACCCGGGCTTACAATCCTGGCAAGGACAAAAAGGAAAACGTCAGCCAGCTCTGGCACGTGCAAGCCGACCGCCGCGAGCAGGTCGAGGCCGTCGAGGCGGGCGATATCGTGGGCATTATCGGCCTGCGGCATTCGGTCACCGGCGACACGCTGTGCGATGCCAAGGAGCCGATTCTGCTGGAGTCGATCGTCTTCCCCGAGACGGTCATCTCGATGGCCATCGAGCCGGAGAGCACGGCCGAGCGCAAAAAGCTGCACGATGCCCTCGAGATGCTCAAGCGCCAGGATCCCACTTTCCGCGCCGCCGAAAGCTCCGAGACCGGTCAGACGCTGATCAGCGGCATGGGCGAGTTGCACTTGGAAGTCATCAAGCATCGGTTGCTGCGCGACTTCCGCTTGAACGTTCGCGTCCACAAGCCGCGCGTCAGCTATCGCGAAACCGTGCAGAAGCCCGCCGAAGTCTGGGGCGAATGCCGGCAGCAGGTGGCCGGGCAGGCGTTGTTCGCCCGCGTACAAATCCGGCTCGAACCGTTCGAGTCCGAGCGGCCGGCCACGATCGTCAATCAGGCCAGCGATTCCTTTCCCCCAGACTTCCAAGCCGCCGTGATGGAAGTGCTGACGCAACAGGCCGAGGGGAGCGGGTCGCTCGGTTTCCCGCTGATGAAAGTGCGCGTGACGCTGCTGGGCGGCGAGGCGAGCGAGACGGAGTCCAACGATCTGGCCTTCCGCCGGGCCACGGCCGATGCCTTTCAAAAAGCACTCACCGCCGCCGGCATCGTGCTGCTGGAGCCGATCATGAAGCTCGACATTATCACGCCCGAGGAGAATCTAGGCGAGATTGTCAGCGACTTGCAGCAGCGGCGGGCAATGATCACACACACACACGTCCGCGGCCGCAATACGAGCATTGAAGCCCAAGCGCCGCTAGCCAACCTATTCGGCTATTCCAGCGCCATCCGCAGCCTGAGCCAGGGGCGCGCCACCTGCTCGATGGAACCCTCGGCATACGGCCCCGCGCCCAAAGAAGTGCTCGAATCGTTTTTATAAATGAGGCTCCTGCACGAACGGACCAAGTCGGGCCAGGCATGGGATTGACGGGCGTAACATATTGTGGTATATGGAATTAGGCGCTGTGGTCGCGGTGGGCTATGCGGCGGTCGGCAAATTGGAATCGAGCATGTCTCAAGCTGCCACACCGATGCCAAGTTTCGCTCACCCGCCAGTGGTCGAGACGGTCTTGGGTGTTTTTTTCCAGCCGCCAGAACAATTCACCATTGTTCGCCGGTCGCAGTTTTGGGGCGCCGAGTTGGAACAGGCTTTCCCGAATGTCGAAGAACGACCACCGATTGATGAAGTG
>DATCFX010001491.1:0-2778 GCA_036509275.1 Pirellulales bacterium
GCCGGGCGTCGCGGCCGGCCATGATGATCATCCGGCCGCGAAAGTGCAGCAGTCCCACCGTGCGCTCGAAATCCGGCTCGCGCAGCGTCTCCCACCAGACGTTTACGCCGCGGGGGGCGAACTGCCGGATAGCCGCGTCCACGTCTTCGGTTTTGTAGTTGATCGCCAGGTCGGCGCCCAGCTCGCGGCAGGCTTTGACCTTCTCCGGCGAGCCGGCCGTGGTAATCACCCGCGCGCCGACGGCCTTGGCCATTTGCACGACGGTCGAACCGACGCCGCCGCTGCCGCCGTTGACGAACAGCGTTTCACCCGACTCGAGCCGCGCACGTTGAAATAACCCCAAATGCGCGGTGATGCCGACCAGGGCGCCGGCCGCAGCCTGCTCGTCGCCGACGCCCTCGGGCGTGGGATATAGCCAGGCATCGTCGACGGCAGCGTATTCGGCGAACGTGCCTTGCCGGCCGAGCAGGCCCTGGTTGCTGCCCCAGACGCGCGTGCCGACCGGATAACGCATGCTCGCCGGTCCGGCCTCGACCACGCCGGCCAGATCGCAGCCGACCACAAAGGGCCACGGCAGCTCCATCTTAATCGTGCCGGCGCGGAGATACGTGTCGATCGGATTGACGGCCACGGCCGCCACCCGGACCAGCACTTCGGCGCCATGCGGCTGCGGCTGGGGCAGTTCGCCGTAGATGATGTTTTCCGGAGGACCTGGTTGCTCGATGTAAGCGGCCTTCATGACGAAGCCCCGTATGCGGTGTTGGGTGTGAAATCGGCCGATCCGGCTGAATTATGCCGTCTGGCCGCGCCGCTTGGCAACCGCGTGAAAGCGCGGAAAAAGGAGAGAACCACAGAGGCACAGAGGAAAGGGCAGGGGACTGAAGGAACCACCAAGGCACGAAGGTAACCAAGAAAAAAACTTCGTGATCTTCGTGTCTTCGTGGTGGATCCTCCTTTTTCTTTATCATGAGCCGTTCTTCCTGCGGCGACTTGTCAGTGTTTCGCGGGAAGATTACATTCCGGCATCGATCAACGTGCCTCCATACGGCCAGATCCGGATCATGCGAGCGAGCGCCTATGTCTACTGAAGCCATGACCACGGTTCTCGAACTGTACGTTTTCGTGCTGGCCGGGTTCCTGGGCTTTCAGCTTATCACCCGCGTGCCGCCGCTGCTGCACACGCCCTTGATGTCGGCGACCAATGCCATCTCGGGCATCTCGCTGGTCGGCTCGCTGGTCGTGGCCGGCGGACGCTTCAGCGGCATCAGCACGTTTTTGGGCCTGGTGGCCGTCACGGCCGCCACGATCAACGTCGTGGGCGGGTTCATGATTACCGACCGCATGCTGAAGATGTTCAAACGCCAGGACGGAAAGTAACGATGCAGGCATCCCGAGAGTACCTGATCCAGGCGGCCTATCTGGCGGCCTCCGTGCTCTTCATCCTTGGCATTCGCGGACTTACCCGGCCGGAGCGCGCCCGACGCGGCATGCAGTATGCCGCCCTGGGCATGCTGGTGGCCATCGTCGGCACGCTGCTCAATCACGAAATCGTCACGCTCACGTGGATCATCATCGGCCTGGTCTTGGGCTCGATCGTGGGTGCGGCCATCTCGATTTGGATGCCGATGACCGCCATCCCACAGCGGACGGCCATCAGCCACGCCTTCGGCGCGCTGGCAGCCACGCTCGTGGGCATCGCCGAATATCACGATCACGTGGGCCACCTCAGCGGCGAAAAAATGGCGGCGCTGGGCTTCGAAGTCATGTTCGGCTCGCTGACGATCACCGGCAGCTTCATGGCCTTCGGCAAGCTGCAAGGCTTTGTTCCCAGCCGGCCCATGACCTACAAGTTTCAGAACCAGTCGAATATCGGCTTGTTCGTGCTGGCGCTGGTGCTGTTCATTTTTCTGATCGTCAATCCCGGCGCGCAAGCGGCGTTTTACTTGATGGTGTTCGTCGGGCTGGCGGTGGGCGTGCTGATCGTGCTGCCGATCGGCGGCGCGGACATGCCGGTCGTGATTTCGCTGCTGAATTCCTATGCTGGGCTGGCTTCGTCGGCCACGGGCTTTGCCATCGGCAACAACGTGCTGATCATCGCCGGCGCGCTGGACGGGGCCAGCGGCTTTTTGCTCTCGATCCTGATGAGCAAGGCCATGAACCGCTCGTTCTCCAACGTGCTGTTCGGCGCCTTTGGCGGCGGCGACGCCACGGCCGCAGCAGCCACGTCGGCCGCCGGCCTGACGGTGCAGTCGCTCACGACCGAAGATGCCGCCATGCAATTGGCTTATGCCCGCAGCGTGATCGTGGTACCGGGCTACGGCATGGCCGTGGCCCAGGCGCAGCACCAGGTGCGCGAGCTGGCCGAGCTGATCGAAAAGCGGGGCGGCGAGGTCAAATATGCCATCCATCCCGTCGCCGGACGCATGCCGGGGCACATGAACGTGCTGCTGGCCGAGGCGAACGTGCCGTACCCGCAGCTCCTGGAGATGGAGGAGATCAACCCGCAGTTCGCCCGCGCCGACGTGGCGCTGGTCATCGGGGCCAACGACGTCACCAACCCGGCGGCCCGGCGGCCCGGCAACGACATCTCCGGCATGCCGATCCTGGACGTGGACCAGGCCAAGTCCATCATCGTGATCAAGCGCTCGATGGGACAGGGCTACGCCGGCATGGACAACGAGCTGTACTCCGATCCCAAGACCAGCATGTACTTCGCCGACGCGAAGAAGGCGATGGCCGACCTGACCGCCGCGGTGAAGACGCTGGTGGCCTGAAGCC
>DATCFX010001492.1:0-17387 GCA_036509275.1 Pirellulales bacterium
GCACGTAGAACCAGTTCGGCATGTCTGCCTGCCCCCGGCGAGCGATTCACCACAGAACACGCCAAATCCACGGTCCTTCATGACGAGCAACATGGCCGCCACCGCGCCGGACTTGCGGTCCGAGACCGCCGCCGGCCAGCCGGTCGTCGAAACCCGGAACCTGACGAAGATTTATCGCGACTTTTGGGGCCGGCAGAAGGTGCGCGCGCTCAAAGCCCTGGACCTCAAAGTCAATCGGGGCGAGATTTTCGGGCTGCTAGGGCCCAACGGGTCGGGCAAGACCACGACCATCAAGCTGCTGTTGGGCCTGCTGTTTCCCACCGAAGGCGAGGCCTACGTGCTGGGCCGCAAGGCCTCGGACGTGGGCAAGAACGAGCGGATCGGCTACCTGCCGGAAGAAACCTATCTCTACCGCTTCCTCAACGCCGAAGAAACGCTCGACTTCTACGGCCGGCTGTTCGACATGCCGGCCAAGCTCCGCCGCCAGCGGGCCGCCGAGCTGATCGACCTGGTTGGCTTGGGCTGGGCCAAACGCCGCCAGCTTAAAGAGTATTCCAAGGGCATGACCCGCCGCATCGGCGTGGCCCAGGCGCTGATCAATGATCCCGAGTTGGTCGTGCTCGACGAGCCCACCACTGGGCTCGATCCGCAAGGCTGCCGCGACATGAAGGACCTAATCCAGAACCTGCGCGCGGCCGGCAAAACGATCATCATGTGCAGCCACCTGTTGCCCGACGTGCAGGACGTGTGCGATCGGATCGCGATTCTGCATCAAGGCGAGCTGAAAGAACTGGGGCGCGTCGACAGCCTGTTGAAGGTCCACAACGTGACCGAAATCCGGGCCACCGGCCTGAGCGAGGCGGCCCAGGCCGAGCTGCAGGCGACCGTCACGCGGCTGGGCGGCGAGGTGGTTTCGATCGGCCATCCGACGACCACGCTCGAGGACCTGTTCCTGAAGATCGTGCGCGAAAGCGAACAGCGCCCCGGCCGCCGCGCGCCCGGAGGATGATAACCAAAAGTTGCTTATCCCCTACGAATGCCGAATTGAGCAATCGATTCTCCGATCAACACCGCTCCTTCGCGTCCTTTGCGACCTTCTGTTAAGAGCCATTTCAATGCATCCGGATTTTCAGCGGGCCGACAAGCTTAGCAGTGAAGTGATCGGGGCCGCCGTAGAAGTTCACCGAGTCATGGGCCCGGGGCTCCTCGAAAGAATCTATGAGAAGTGCCTCGTCCGTGAGCTGGAACTCCGCGGCATTCCTTCTGTGAGCCAAGATCGGGTGCGGATCGAGTACAAGGGAATCGTTTTCACGGAAGAACTCAAGTTTGATTTGCTCATAGCGGGTTGCTTGCTGTTGGAATTGAAGGCGGTCAACGAAGTGCATCCAAAACACAAAGCCCAGCTTCTGAGCTATATGAAGCTGACGAATGTCCCACTCGGACTACTTTTGAATTTTCACGAAATCAAGCTCGTCGACGGGATGTCGAGGGTGATCCTGCGCGGGGCCGATGCGTGAGCACGTAAGATTCAACAGAAGGTCGCAAAGGACGCGAAGGTAATTAGTCGGTCGGCGCCGCGCCGGCGTCCAATAGGTCTTATATGGTTCTCGAAACCGAACCGATACCTTTCACCGGTTTTTTCGCCGCAGCGCTTCCCGCTTGGCTGAAGGGCATGGCGGTGCTCGCACTGGTCTGCCTGGCCGCGGGGCTGCTGCGGCTGGCCGTGCGGTATGGCGTGTCGCGGGCCTTTTGGCGGTTGGCAGAAGCCACGGTGGGTTATCTCGCCGACCTGCTGCGCATGTCGCCGCGGCGCGTGCTGGCCCTGGCCCGGCTGACGGTGCAGGAATCGCTGCGGCGCAAGGTGCTGGCCGGCTTCGGCGTGTTTGTGTTGATCCTGCTGTTCGCGCTCTGGTTCCTGGATACCGCGAGCCCCGACCCCGCGCCGCTGTATACCGGCTTTGTGATGAACTTCACGTCGTACCTGGTGGCTGTAATGGCCCTGCTGCTGAGCGTGTTCAGCATTCCGGGCGACATCAAGAGCCGCATTATTTTTACGATCGTCACCAAGCCCGTCCGGGCCAGCGAGCTCGTGGCCGGCCGCATGCTGGGGTTTGTCGGCATCGGCACGCTGCTGCTGGTGCTGATGGGATTGACCAGCTACCTGTTTGTGGTCCGCTCGCTCGATCATACGCACGAGTTCGAGCCGGACGCCACTTCGCTGGCCGCCGAAAGCGCGGGCTTGGGCAACAAGGTCATCGGCACGACCAGCCTGGTACACAACCATCGGCATCGCGTTATTCTGGGTGTCGACGGCACGCTGGCGACCGACATGAGCCAAGGCCATTGGCACCCGGTCACCGTGGAAGAACACAACGGTCGCCAGCGCTATGTCATCGGCCCGCCGCAGGGGCAGTTTCATGCCCGGGTGCCGCTCTATGGCAAGTTGCACTTCAAGAACCGTTACGGCGGCGAAGCGACGCGCGGCACCAACGTGGGCAACGAGTGGACCTATCGCAGCCACGTAGAAGGCGGCACGCTGGCGGCGGCCATCTGGCGGTTCGACGGCCTGCGGCGCGAGGCCTTTCCGCAGGGACTACCGATCGACATGACCATTCGCGTGTTCCGCACCGAGAAGGGCGAAATCGAGCGCGGCATACTGGGCAGCTTCGTCCTGCGCAATCCGCAAACCGGCCTGACCACCCAGCCGCAGGATTTCGTCGCCAAGGAATACCTCACCGACCGCCACCTGGTTCCCAATCGGCTGCTGGACTCCTCGGGCAAGTCGATCGCGCTGTTCGGCGATCTGATTACCGACGGCCAACTCGAGGTGCAGTTGCAGTGCCTGCAACGCGGACAGTTCTTCGGCATGGCACAGCCCGACGTGTATCTGCTCGAGCACGACGGCTCGGTGGGCCTGAACTTCGTCAAAGGCTACGCCAGCATCTGGCTGCAAATGGTGCTGATCACCGCCTTGGGCGTGATGTGGAGCACGTTTCTCAACGGGCCGGTGGCCATGCTGGCCACGTTCGCCTCGCTGGTGGCCGGGTTTTTTCATCACTTCTTTCACTCCCTGGCGACGGGCGGGACGCCCGGCGGAGCTACGTTCGAATCGCTGGTGCGGATGGTGCAGCACAAGAACACGGTAATCCGGCTCGAGCCGGGCTGGAGCACCACGGTCGTAAAGCTGCTGGACGTCGGCGTGCGGCACATCATGCGCTTGATCACGCAGATGGTGCCCGACATGCGGACGCTCAGCGACGTCGATTACGTCGTGGCCGGCTTTAACGTGCCGGATGGGCAGTTGCTGGTGCAGGCGGTGACCGTGGCCGCCTACGTGCTGCCGATCTTTTTGCTCGGCTACCTGTTCTTCCGCTTGCGCGAGGTGGCCCAATGAACCAGACGGCGTTCTTTCGCAAGGTCGTGTACCTGGGGCTGATTGCCCTGCTGCTGCTGCCATTGTATTGGCTGAGCCAGCCCTCGACGGCGGCCACCGCCGAGCGGCCCGGCAGCCCGGGCGGGGCGCTGGCCCAGAAGCGCGAAGAGTTCAAGCTGGGGCAGGCGAGCTTGGGCAAGATCGACCCGGCCGGCGAGACCATTCGCCTGGCGACGCTGGGCATGCGCGGCATTGCGGCCAACATCCTGTGGGCCAAGGCCGACGAATACAAGATGAAAGAGGACTGGACCAATCTTTCGGCCACGCTGGAGCAGATCGCCTACTTGCAGCCCAACTACATCGGCGTCTGGCAGTTTCAGAGCTGGAACCTGGCCTATAACGTCTCGTACGAGTTCGACGATTACCGCGACCGCTATGCGTGGGTCATCAAGGGCATCGAATTCCTGCAAAAGGGCATCGAGTACAACGCCAACGAGCCGCGGCTGCTGTCGGCCGTCGGCTGGTTCACGGCGCACAAGATCGGTCGTTCGGACGAGCACGTACAATTTCGCCGGCTGTTTCGCGAGGACGACGATTTTCATCGCCGGCAAAAAATCCAGCAGCGCGACAACTGGCTGTTCGGCAAGGCGTATTTTCTCGAAGCCCAGCGGGCCGTCGAACTGGGTTCTTCGATGCCGGCCTCCTCATCGCCCGTGTTTTATTCGCGGCCGGCGGTGGCCGAGAGCAATGACGCCGAAGCGCTCGAAGGCGATCATCGCGAAGCGCTGGACGCGGCTGCGGCGGCCCTGACGCCGGGCTCGCAGACGGCCGGGCAGTTCGAAAAACGCGTGGCCGACATCCATAAGCACTATCGGCTGGCGATTCCCGCCGCCTGGGAAAACAGTGCCGCCGAATGGCGTAAGCTGGGCGATCGCGATTTTCCCACCGACGGCTCGCTGCCGTATCGCTTGAACGATCGCGACGTGTTCGCCCGCGATCTGGCCGCCGCGCAAGCCGACCTGGAAAAACTGGCGCCCGGTGCTCGCGAGCGCATTCGCGAGGCCAAAATCGCCAAGTTGCCGGCCGACCGCCGCCAGGCACTGGACATGCCGCCGCAAGATCGCGACGAAGCGCAAGACGCGCTGGCCAGCCTGGCCGAGGGCGACACGCAGGTGTCCTACGACGAAGTTGCCCGGCAGGCGTCGGCCGGCAACCGCGCCGCAGCCGACGCGGCAGCCGCGCGCGCGGCCCAATTGCAGGACTTGCTCAACGAAGTCATGCGCGGACGGGAGAACGTGAACTTCGAGGCCTGGCTCGTGCGCTGCCGCGTCGAGCTCTCCGACGACGCGCGCCAGGCCCGCCGCTGGCTGCACGAGGGGAGCATGGACTTCTACGTGCTGGCCGATCTGCCGGCCGCCCGGCGGGCATTAGAAACGTCGTTCCAGCATTGGCGCCGCATTCTCGACCAGCAGCCCGAGCTGATTGTCGACCCGACTTCGTTTGCGATGCTCGACGGCATTCACGTGTACGAAGCGGTGCTCAAGCAGATGGACGAGCCGTTTCCCAAGAAGTTTATCCTGCAAGACATGATCGATGCGGAAGCGAGAATGCGCTAAATGGCCAGCTCATTGGCCGCGTCTTTCAAGCGCTGCATGCCGACGTCGGTCGAGACTTGCGGCCGATAGCCAAAATCCTGCTGGGCGCGGCGGATGTCGAAATAGTGGTCGCGCCCGAGTTGGGCCGCCAAGAAACGCGTCATGGGCGGCTCGCCCGGCAAGCGGAGCAAGCGAAAGCCGGCCTCGAGCGCCGCGCCAGCCAGCCACGCCGCCCGATACGAAATCGCGCGCTCGACCGGCGCCAGTCCGGCCAGGGCCAGCAACTGATCGATCCATTGCCAGCAGTTCACCGGCTCGCCCTGCGTGATGAAGTACGCCTTGCCGGCCACGGGCGAATCTGGCGTCAAGGCATCGGCCGCCAGCAGGTGGGCCGCCGCGGCATTGTCCACGTACACCATGTCGATCAGGTTGCGGCCGCTGCCGACGCGCACCAGCCGGCCGCGGCGCGCCCGATCGAGCAACCGCGGAATCAAATGCCGGTCGCGCGGTCCCCAGATCAAATGCGGCCGCAGGGCGCACGTCGCCAGGCCAACTCGCCCGTTGGCCGCCAGCACCGCTTGTTCGGCCAGCGCTTTGCTGTGCGGATAATGGCACAGCCAACGCCGCGGATAAGCGGCGCGCTCGTCGATATTTCGCTGATCGCCGCCGGCGAACGTCACGCTCGGACTGCTGGTGTAAATCAGCCGGGCAACTCCGTGCGTTCGGCAGCCCTCGATCACATGCTCGGTGCCGAGCGTATTGGTGGCATAATAATGCTGCCACGGTCCCCAAATGCCGGCCACGCCCGCCACATGAAAGACCGTCTCGACGCCCCGGCAGGCGCTGAGCACAGCGGCGCGGTCGCGGACATCGCCCAGGGCGGTTTCCGCTCCCAGTGCATCAAGCTCGGGGCTGGCTTGCCGGCAGAGCGCGCGGACCCGATCACCCCGCGCGGCAAGTTGCTCGACGATGTACTGACCGAGGAATCCAGTCGCCCCGGTAACCAGCGCGTGCATAAGCCCGATGCCTGCCCGGCAAGAGTTTCAGTCGATCGATTCGGGAAGCCGGTCGGCGGCCCACACCGCCAGCTTCTCGCGAAAGATCTTGGCGTTGTGGCGGATATCGACCGGAAACATCCGGTGAAATAGAAAATGCTGAATGTCGCGCGTGTGCGCGTGCTGTTGGGCCAGCGCCCGCAACTCGGCCACCAGTTGCCACCGCCGGCTGGCGCGGTACGGCATCTGGCCGGGCCGGGGCTGACAAATGATAACCGGCGTTTGACGGCCCGACGGCCCAATGCCCACCAGCGCGCTGCGGGCGACGGCCGGGTGCTGATTGAAAATGGCTTCGCAGGCAATCGTGTACATCGGGCCGCTGGCGGTGAGCACGCGATGAGCCAGGCGGCCGCAAAACCAGAAGCGCGCCTGCTCGTCGAGATATCCGAGGTCGCCCATTCGGTGCCAACAGGTTTCGCCGTCGAGGATTTTGCCCAGCCGATTGCTCTCGACGCGGGTGACGTACTCACGCGTCACGACCGGACCGCGGACGATCAACTCTCCGATCTCGCCCGGCTGGCACGGTTCGACCTGCGCGGGCCGCTCGATCGGGCCAACGACCGGCCGGATGACCTGCCACTCGATGCCCGGAAATCGCCGGCCGACGCAGGTGCCCCCGCCGGTGCGCCAGCGAAACTGAGTTTCAGCCAGCACTTCGCCCGCCTCGATCGACGCGACCGGCAAAGCTTCGGTCGCGCCGTACGGCGTGTGCATCTGGCTTTGATCGGGCAGGCAGGCCTTCATGCGGGCCAGCACTTCTGGCGGCACCGGCGCGCCGGCCGAAAGCACGCGCCGCAAGGAGTTCAGCCGCACGCGCTGGGCCGCGCAGTACCGGCCTACGCGATCCCAAATGGCCGGCGAGCCAAAAGCCTGGGTGACCTGCCAATCGTCGATGGCTTCAACGATGTGCCGCGGATTGACGCGCGCCGGGTGCGACGCGTCCATGTCGGGAATCACGGTCGTCACGCCCAGCGCGCAATTGAAGAGCGCAAACAGCGGAAACGCGGCCAGGTCGATCTCGCCGGGTCGGATCGCATACTGGTCGCGAAGTTCGTCCACTTGCCGATCGAAGTTGCCGTGGCGATAGAGCACGCCTTTGGCCGGCCCGGTGCTGCCGGTCGTAAAGATGATGGCGGCCGGCGTGTCGGCGCTGGTCTCGGCCAGTTCCGGTCCCTTCCACGGCCGACTGCGAAGCTCATTCAGCGTCAAACCGCCGAAGGTCCACCGCTTGCCCACCGTGACGTTGTACCGGGCCAAAGGAAATCGCGACCGGAGCAGTCGTCGCACGATCTGCGCCAGCGGAATGGCGATGAAGCCCTCGGGCTGGGTCTCGGCCAGGCACGCCACCGCCCGGAGCCGGCCCATGCCCGGATCGATCAGCACCGCCACAGCGCCGACTTTGAACAGGGCAAACACGACGGCGATGAAGTCAATTCCCGACCGCACCAGGACCGCGATGCGCATGCCCGGCATAATGCCCAACTCGCGCAAGCCGCCCGCCAGCACGTCGCTGTCGTGATCCAGTTCGCGAAAGCTGACCGTGCGGTAGGTGCGGCGCTTGCCGCGGGCCGCGGGCTCGACCACTGCAATGGCATCGGGCATGCGCGCGGCCATAGCCGCCAGGCGCGCGGCGACGTTGACCGTGAGTCGAGGTTGGGCCAGCGGCGCGGCCGCTGGGGCTGCTGAATTCAACGACAATCACGCGCTCCTTTTGCCCCGTTCGCCGGCGGCTTGCCTGTGTCGACCATTCCAACCAGCTCATCGAGCACGAGCGAAGCAACGTCGACGCCTGCCGACCGCGCCAGAGCCTTCCAGCCGGGCACCGCGTTGACTTCAATCGTATACATGCGGCCATCCCGGCCGGGCAGCAGGTCCACGCCGGCCAGCGGCGCGCCGACGGCAGCCGCCGCGCGGCGGGCCATTTCCATCAATTGCTCGTCCGGTTCGAAGGCCTCGGCAGTCGCTCCGCGGCTGATGTTGGTTCGCCAGTCGAGGGCGTTGCGGCGCCGCATCCCCAGCACTCGCCGGCCGATGACCAGCAGCCGCAAATCAAACCCTGCGTGTGGCACAAACCTTTGAACATAGAGCACGGCGTGCAGTTGTGCGAGCATTTTGAAGGCCCGCTCGGCCAGGGCCTCGTCTTCGAGCCGGGCAATGCCGCGGCCCTCGGACCCGAACAGCGGCTTGACCACCACGTCGCCTCCCAGTTGGGCAAACGCCTGCATGGCCGCTTCGGCGTCCTGGCAAACGTGGGTTTCCGGCACGTCAAGGCCGGCGGATTCCAGCAGCGCCGAGGTCAGATACTTGTCGACCGCCGCCTCGAGCGCCTTGGGCGGATTGACGACCACCGTGCCCGCCGCCGCCAGCCGGGCCAGCAAATCCATGCGAAAGACCACCTGTTCGAGCGACCCCGGCGGCATCGTGCGTACCAGCACGGCGTCGGCCGCGGCCAGGTCGAAGCCGGCGCACTGGATTCGGCCGCCGCTGCCCAGGCCGGCACTCAGCTTAGCGAAGTCCAGCGTTGTGATCTCATGCCGCCCGGCGGCGGCACGCTGCAAATCGCGCGCGTACCAGCTATCGGAGTTGGCCAGCAGCGCGATGTGCATCTTGTTTTATATCCTCCGACCGCCGGCGCTCCCGGCTCGCCTAGCCGGCGGCCAGGCCGAACGATCGGGCCAGCACGTCGGCCCGGGTCCGGCCGAAACGGTGGACGCGGCCGGTCTGCAGGTTATTGAGCGTCACGACCGCGGGGCTGAACAGGTGCGGATCGATATCATAGAACTTGCGGCCGTAGCGCTCGAAGATCTGCTCGAACGGCTCGCCGTAATCGCGCGAGGCGCAACTCGGCACCTGCTCGCCCACGCGGGCCAGCTCGGCATCGTCGCCGCCAGCCAGCCAGAGGGTCACTTCGGCGCCGTAGAGCACTGCGTCGTTCGTCCGGCCAATGGCCGCCAGGTCGCTGCCGGCCACCGGCGGCAGCGGGGCGATGCCCCAGGCACTGATGATCTGGCCGAGATCGAAATCCAATTCCGCCAGCTTGTGCAGCGCGGTTTCAACGCTACGGGCGGCAATCTGGATCGTGCCCGCCAGGCTGGCTGTGGGAGCCACGAGCAGCGTCACTTGCTGGGTCGGCACGCGGCAAGCCTCGGCAATCTGCCGGATCACGCCCTCGGGCGGCAGCGAGCGGGTTTCCAGCACGCCGACGACGCGCTGAGCCTGTTCGCGATGGCCGATGCGGTCGAAGATCGCCTCGCGTCCGGCGGCGGCCCGCATGGGGCCCGAGCCCATCGCGAAAAATTTGCCCTCGCTCAGTTGCCAGCCGGCATATTGCGAAGCCATGCAGGCGGCCACCGGATGGTCGGTGGCCACGCACACAGCCGGGCCTTGCCAGACGGCCGGGTCGGCGGCAGCCAGCGAAACCTGGGCCAGACCAGACAGGCACGTGCCGGCCATCAGCAGGCCGGCCTCGACGCCGCCGAGCGCGCCGCTGCCCAAATGGCTGCCCAAGTCGATGATCGTGGCCCCGGTCGGATCGGCCAGGACTCGCACGCGCAGCCGCTCGGCCTGGGCGACGATCTGGTCCGCCACGGCGGCAGCTTGTTGATTCAGGTTCATGCGGCTGGCGACCGGCGTTGGCGATTAGTGGCGAGCGGGAAGCGCAAGCCTCCCGGTGCGTTCAACGTTTAAGGTTCGATTCTGGCCGTTAGTTGTAGTGGTTTCGTGCCGGGCGGCAAGTTCCGCGGCCGGACGCGCCCCAGCGGGCCGCAGTCAGGGTTTCAAACCGGCGGTACCCGGGTCTACAATCTGGGGGTGGATTGGCTCCCGTTGCCCAAACCATCTTCCACCGCCGGAGAGATCGAGCGTGGCCAGCCTGACCGTCGAGAACTACTTGAAGGCCATTTATCAAATCTGCCTGTCGGCACCGGGCAAGCCGGCAGCCACCGGCGAAGTGGCCGCCGCTTTGCACGTTTCGCCCGGCACGGTCACCAGCATGCTCAAGACACTCAGCGAAAGCGGCCTGGCCCGGTACACACCCTACGGCGGCGTGCAGTTGACGCCGGCGGGCGATGCACTGGCCTTGAGGGTCTTGCGGCGGCATCGGCTGACCGAATTGTTTCTGGTCAAGACGCTGAACTTGAGTTGGGACGAGGTCCACGAAGAGGCCGAGCACATGGAGCACGCGGTCAGCGATCTGCTGATCGACCGCATCGACACGTTTCTCGGGCATCCCAAGGTCGATCCGCACGGCGACCCGATTCCGCAGGCCGACGGTTCGCTCGACGTGCAGCAATCGCGCAGCCTGGCGGCGTGCGCGGCCGGCGACGAGTTCCGGCTGGTGCGCGTGCTCGACCAGTCGCCCGAGTTCCTGCGGTTCCTCACCGAATCCAGTCTTTCGCTCGGCGCCCAAGGCCGCGTCGTGAGCAACCGAGCCGAAGCCGGCGTGATCACCATTGCCGTGGGCGACCGCGAGCTGACCCTCGGCTGCCCCGCCGCCGCCAAGATCCTCGTCGCCGCGCCGTAGGTGCCGCGAGCTCCAGCGACACCGGGACGCTAATTGCTTGCTGCCGGCACGATACTAAGCCTGTTAGAATGGGATTATCTGTGACACTGCAGCGTCCGGAGTTGAATCATGGACCAGAAACTTAGCGACTTTTTTCGGAGGAAGAAAACAGGCACTGGCGCCGGAGTCGACTGGGACGAGCGGCGTGATCACTATCTTGCGGGGGTGGATGATCTTTACCGACAGATCGAGCAAATACTCGCCGAGCCGGTCGAGCAAAAAATCGTCGTGCTGCAACGACGGCCGAAGCAATTGACCGAGAATTACATCGGCACCTATTCGGCGCAGGACCTGATTCTGGCTGTCGGCGACGAGCAGGTTCGCTTCTCGCCGCGCGGACGAAACATCGTGGGTGCTGCCGGCCGAGTCGACGTGGTTGGCGAGCGCGGCGAGGCGATTCTAATTCTGCAGCCCGACTCGCAGTGGACGTTCGTGGAATCTCGTCAGCCGACGCTGCGTGTGGTGCCGCTGGACGAGTCGACACTCGCCGAGGTGCTACGGCTCGTAATGCGGGCCTGACCGATCAATGCCCGTCCCCACCGCCAATCAAGAGACCTCCGAGCCCCAGACGCTCGAAGAGATCCGCGCTTGGAATCGCGACGTAGTGGACGCGCTGATCGGTCAACGTGCATCCATTCAGCACGCGGTCCAGGTGGGTTCGGCCGTTGGGCCTAGGTTCGTGGGGATGACGGAGGCAGACGTCGACGCCTGGTACGACGCCCAGCGCCGCGAATTGGACCGACTTACGGCGCTCAATCTCGTTGCCAGCGCCGAGGCGACGATCAAACTCGATTACTTCCGCCGTGTCCGCCAAAAGCTGAAAGACCCGCTGTCACGCGCCTATTTGAAGTGGCACAAGGGGCTCTCAGCCAAAAGGCAGCTTCGCCCGGACTTCGATGACGGCGGAATTCTCGACGTGCTCAAGAAGGCCCAGGTGATGGATAACAATGTTGTTGGGAGGTACCGCGAGTGCTTACGGGCCCGACACTGGGTGGGGCACGGTCGCTATTGGGCCAAGCCGTTGGAGGTGGACGGGCTCGACCTGGATGAGGTTCACGAGCGCGCCAGCGTTCTGCTGCAAGCGATGCCGGCGTGATCACTATCGCCGTGGGCGGCCGCGAGCTGACTCTCGGCTGCCCCGCCGCCGCCAAGATCCTCGTCGCCGCGCCGTAGGTGCCGCGAGCTCCAGCGGCACCGGAAGTGCCAATTGCGCCGCTCTCAAAGCCCGGCTCGGCTCGCCGGGCCTACGAGGTCCGATTGGACGGCTTGTGCCAATTGCCGGGTCCACACGCGAGCCGCTATCCTTTTGCACGAACCGACGAGGCTGCGACCTAGGCTAGATTGAAAGCGGCGCGCGACGCGGGCCGCCAGGGGCCGCACCGGTCGTAAAGGAAATCGCGGATGTCCGGACGAATGCTCGATTGGCTGGTGGGAAAGTGGCAGTGGCCGTATGCCACGCTGTTCTGTGTCGGCTTTCTCGTTGTACTCGCGCCCCTGTTCTTTCGCTTTGCCGGCATGCCGCTGGGGCTCGTCTATCTGCAACTGCCCATCTACATGTTGCACCAGTATGAAGAACACGCCGGCGACCGCTTTCGCCTGTGGGTCAACAACATGGTCGGCCAAGGCCGCGAGGTGCTCACTCCGATCGCGACTTTTTGGATCAACTCGCTGCTGGTGTGGCTGCTCGATCTCGTCGCACTGTACCTGGCGTGCTTCGTCGACCTTTCGCTGGGGTTGATGGCCATCTATCTGCCGCTCGTCAATGCCTTCGGGCACATCGTACCGGCAATCGTCAAACGGCGGTACAATCCGGGTTTGCTAACGAGCATCTTTCTTTTCCTACCGGTCGGCGTGTTTAGTGCGTATGTGGTGTCTCGCGCCGCGGGCTCGAGCCTGCAAGACCACCTGCTGGCCTTAGGCGTGGCGATCGCGGTGCATGCCACGATCATCGTCCACGTACGCCGCAGGATTTCGCTCCTCTCACGGCCGAAAGATCTCGCCCGGGCGATCTGACGCCCAGTTCTTTTGCTGGCGTGCGTTGAAAATTGCCTTGCGAATGATAAAACGGATGCGGCCGGCGCGAACTTGCGCACTACGCCGGCAGGCCCAGTGCGTTTCCGCAGGCGGGCGTTGCCAGGAGCAACTCGATGAACGTCGAGCATTATCAGAACCTGGTGATCGGCAGCGGCGTGGGGGCGAAGCTGCTGGCATGGACTCTCGCCGGCAGAGGCCAACGCACGATCGTCGTCGAACGCTCGATGATCGGCGGGGCCTGCCCAAACGTCGCCTGCCTGCCCAGCAAGAACGTGATCTACAGCGCGAAAGCGGTGTCACTCGTCGATCCCCAGACGGGACTCGGAGTTACGACCGGGCAATTTCGGGTCGACATGGCCGGCGTCGCTCGCCGCAAACAAAAGATGGTCGAGGATCTCATCGCGATCCACCTCGAACACTTCAAGCAGAGCGGCGCCGAGCTGGTCATGGGCGAGGCGCGATTCATCGAGCCCAAGACCGTTGAGGTAGCGCTCAACGGCGGCGGCTCGCGGCGGCTGCGCGGCGACCGGGTGTTCCTCGGCCTGGGCTCGCGCGCGAGCATTCCGCCGCTGCCCGGGCTGGCTGAAGCCAAACCGCTGACTCACGTTGAAGCTCTCAACCTGGAGCACGTGCCGGACCACCTGGTTGTCCTCGGCGGAGGATACGTCGGCCTGGAGTTTGCCCAAGCCATGCGCCGTTTCGGCAGCCGCGTCACGATCCTTGAACACGCCGCGCGATTGCTGGAGCGGGAAGATGCCGACATTTCCGCCGCGATCGAAGCGCTGATGCGGGACGACGGTATCGATGTTTTGCTGCGGACCGACGTGCTTGACGTCGCCGGGCGCTCGGGAGACGGTGTCACATTGCGCTTGCGCGCCGCCGGATCGGAAAGGAGCGTCGAGGCTTCGGACATTCTGGTGGCGGCCGGCCGGACACCCAATACGGATCGAATCGACACGGCCAAAGGCGGTGTCGAGCTGGACGCGCGCGGCCATATTCGAGTCAACGAGCGGCTGCAGACGACTGCCGCTGATGTCTGGGCCGTGGGCGACTGTGCCGGCAGCCCGCACTTCACGCACGTCGGCGAGGACGACTGTCGAGTCGTCCTCAGCAATCTCGATGGCGGCAATCGCACGACGCGGGACCGGCTGATCCCCTATTGCTTGTTCATCGACCCGGAGTTGGCCCACGTTGGCCTGAGCGAATCCGAGGCGAAGGCCAAGCACACGCCGTATCGCTTGATCAAACATCCGATGGCGGCCGTGCTGCGCATGCGCACCCTGTCGCAGACGCGCGGGTTCGCCAAGGCCCTGATCGGGACCGACGATCGGATTCTTGGCTTTACTGCCTTCGGCGCCGAAGCCAGCGAAATGATGGCCGTCGTGCAGACCGCGATGCTCGGCGGGCTGCCCTATACCGCGCTGCGCGATGCGATCTTCACGCACCCGACCGCGGCCGAAGGCCTGGTCGGCATGTTTTCACGTCCGCTCGTCGATCCGCAGCGGGCGTAGCTCAGCGTTTGCACCAAATCACCGACGATGGCCCCCGTAGGTGCCGCGAGCTCCAGCGGCACCGGGATTGCTAATTGCGTCGCTTCCAAAAGCCCGGCCCGGCTCGGCTCGCCGGGCCTACGAGGCCTACCCCGAACCTTTACGCCTTTGGCTTCGGCGGGCCTTGCATGACCGGCGGCTGGCCGAGCGAACGCCGGGCGACGGAGACCTGGCCGGCGTGCAAGCCTTCGTGCCAGGCGATGAGCTGAAAAACTCCGGCCACGTCGGTGATCATCGGCGGCATGCCGGCCGGTGCGGGGGCGTTTAAGTCGGCCTCGCTTTTTTCGGCCAGCAATTTGAGCAGCGTCTGCCGGCGCTCGCGCAGGTACTCCTGCACTTCGCTCGGCGGCGGATAATCGGCCGGCCGCGGCGACGGCTTCGAGCCTCCGCCGAACTTCTCTTTGTAGCCCTCGACCACGCGACCCGGCCCGCCCAAGGCGGTGATAAAATGATTGTCGGCGCCGGCAACGTGGCCGGCGAACCACATCGCATGGTTCGCTTCCGGATGGACCTGGTGCGTCCACTCCTCGGGCGTCTTGAAGCCGGCCAACAGCCCCTCGGTATAGTTCCGCGAATTGACCAGTTGCCGCTGGATCGCTTCTTTCAGATTAGGCATCGCCCGCCCTCCTTAACATGCAGTTCGCAAACAAACGCAACCACGACCATCAGCCTGCTCGACAATAGCGAGCAAGCGGGCCGACGGCAAGTCAGCGTCCATCTCCGCACGATGCTTGCAGTGGCGGCCTGGCACTCGACCCGATGGCGGAACAACGGTGAAGGATCGCTGGGCCTCAATACCCGCCGGTATCGGTCACTGCGCGGCATTTTCCGATTTCGAAATCGCATTGCCGCGCCACCCGCTCGGACCACGCTGCTGCTGATGTGCAGTTCCTTGACGGTCTTCCGAGCCATTGCTAGACTCCCCTGCTTAACGCAAGCCAGGGGCGGCGCAGGGGGGCGACTGCGCGCAGAGGCGTGTACGCGGTCTTTCCGTAGCCCAGCCCTTCAGGGCTGGGGCCAGACGGGCCGCACGCGACTTCCCCGTTCCGACGCGGCCAACTGGCCGCGTCGGAACGGGGAAATAAGTTTGGATCTTGCACGCGGACCCACCCCCTCAAGGGCTGGGCTACGGAAATGACGCTGGCAGGGCTGGCTTACGAAAAAAACAATGCGTCCTCGTCGATCCGGGGGCGAGCTTACTTAACGATTGAAGCGCGATTTAGATAAGGAAGTATGCACATGGCAGCCGCTGATCAATTCGTGTACTCATTCGGCCCCTCGGGCACCGACGGCGATGCCAGCAAGCGCGACCTGTTGGGTGGCAAAGGCGCGAACCTGGCCGAAATGACCAAAATCGGCCTGCCCGTGCCCGCCGGATTCACCATCGGCACCAACTGCTGCACCTATTACTACGACCACGACCGTCAGTATCCGCCGGAGCTGAAAGAAACGGTCGCCGCCGCCATGGCGAAGATCGAAAAGGAGATGGGCTTCAAATTCGGCAGCACCACCAATCCGCTGCTGGTGAGCTGCCGCTCGGGCGCCCGCGAGAGCATGCCCGGCATGATGGATACGGTGCTCAACATCGGCCTGAACGACCAGACGGTCGAGGCCCTGGTCAAGCAGTCGGGCAATGAGCGGTTTGCCTGGGACAGCTACCGGCGGTTCGTGCAGATGTACGGCGACGTGGTGCTGGATCTCAAGCCTAAGACGAAGGAAGACCACGATCCGTTCGAGGAAATCCTGGAGGCCAAGAAGAAGGCCGTCGGAGTGAAGTCCGACACGGAGCTGACGGCCAAGCACCTCAAGGAGCTGGTCGCCGAGTTCAAGCAGGCGATCAAGCGCGAGACGGGCAAGGATTTTCCGACCGATCCGATGCAGCAGGTCTGGGGAGCCATCGGCGCCGTGTTCGGCAGTTGGATGAACGATCGGGCGCTCGTCTATCGCCGCACCTACAACATTCCGCACGAGTGGGGCACGGCCGTCAACGTGCAGGCCATGGTCTTCGGCAACCTGGGCGATGACTGCGCCACGGGCGTGGCCATGACTCGCAACGTGGCCATCGGCACCCCCGGCATCAACGGCGACTACCTGATCAACGCCCAGGGCGAAGACGTGGTGGCCGGCATCCGCACGCCGGAAAAGATCGAAGAGACGCTCGAAAAGCAGATGCCCCAGTCCTTCCGCGAGCTGAACGAAATCGGCCAGCGGCTGGAAAAGCATTATAAGGACGTGCAGGACATCGAGTTCACCGTGCAGCGCGGCAAGGTCTGGATGCTGCAAACCCGCAATGCCAAGCGGACGGGCTTCGCCGCCGTGCGGATCGCGGTGGACATGGTCCAGGAGGGGCTCATCGACAAGCGTGAGGCCCTGGCCGCCAAGCGGCTGCCGGCCGACGATCTCAACCAGCTCTTGCAGCCGATCTTCGACACCAAGGCGAAGCAAGAAACACTCAAGGCCGGCAAGCACCTGGCCAAGGGCATCAATGCCGGTCCCGGTGCCGCCTCGGGCCGGATCTGCTTTCACGCCACCGATGCCGAGCAGTTGTGGCTCAAAGACCCCAACGTGCAACTGATTCTCGTGCGGCGCGAAACCAGTCCCGAAGACCTGCGCGGCATGAAGGTGGCCAAGGGCATTCTCACGGCCTTCGGCGGCGCCAGCTCGCACGCGGCCCTGGTCAGCCGCCAGATGGGCAAGCCCTGCATCGTCGGCTGCGGCACACTGGACATCGACTATCACGCGGCGACGCTCACCGTCGGCAAGAAGGTGCTCAAACAGGGCGACATGATCTCGATCGACGGTTTCACCGGCGAAGTCTTCGAAGGCAAGGTGGACACGCGGCCCAGCGAGATTATCCAGGTGCTGCTCAACAAGACGCTCAAGCCGGAAGAAAGCGAGACCTACTCGCGCTTTAAGCAACTCATGACTTGGGTCGACGAGCACCGCCGGCTCAAGGTGCGCACCAATGCCGACGAGCCGAAGCAGGCTCTGGAGGCCATCGCCTTCGGCGCCGAGGGCATCGGCCTGTGCCGCACCGAGCATATGTTCTTCGACCATATCGACGATTTCCGCGAAATGATCCTGGCCACCGAGATCCAGGGACGCGAAGCCGCGCTGGCCAAGTTGCTCCCCTTTCAGCGCAAGGATTTCGACGGCCTGTTTCGGGCCATGCATGGCAAGCCGGTGACGATCCGCCTACTGGATCCGCCGCTGCACGAG
>DATCFX010001493.1:0-5625 GCA_036509275.1 Pirellulales bacterium
GAGAACATCCTGTTCGATCGCCGCGCGACCGTCGAGTTCTCAGGCCATGCCGGCATCTTCGATCTCATGCGGCAATTCAATCTGAACATGACCGAAGCGCTCGAGATCGGCGAACAGTTGCCGGCCTACGCCGACTTCTACACCGGCGAAGGCGCCCGCCGCGGCCGGCTGGCCAGCCCCGCGCCCGACAAGCGGCTGCGCTAAACTCCGCCGGCGATTCGCGCTCACGTTGGCGGCTTAGGATCGACCGAAGAATAACTTCCGTTTTTCCCGTCCCCTCACCCTGCCCTCTCCCGCAAGGGGCGAGGGGTTGCGGAGAAGTTATTCTTCGGTCGATCCTTACGTGATGAGCGTTTTCATTTCGCGCACGGCCCGCTCCATGCCGACCATCAGGGCTCGGGCCACGATGCTGTGCCCGATATTCAGCTCGTGCATGTGGGCGATTTGAGCCACTGGCTGCACGTTGCGATACGTGAGCCCGTGGCCGGCGTGCAAGGCGAGCCCCTGCTGGACGATGGCCCGGCCGGCATTGGCCAGCTTGAGCAGTTCCTGATGTCGAGCCGGCCCCGGCCGCGCCAGGGCATATTGTCCGGTGTGCAGTTCGATCGCCTCGGCGCCGAGTTCACAGCCGGCGGCAATCTGCGCCGGGTCGGGATCGAGAAACAGGCTCACGAAGATGCCGGCCTGCCGCAGGCGGTCCACGACGCCCCGCAGCCGATCGCGCTGGGCGAGCACGTCGAGGCCCCCCTCGGTCGTGACCTCGGCGCGGTTTTCCGGCACGAGCGTCGCCTGGTCGGGGCGGACCTGGCAGGCGATGTCCACGACTTCGTCGCCCGCGGCCAACTCCAGGTTGAGCTTGACCGTGACCGTTTCGCGGAGCACGCGCACGTCGCGATCCTGGATGTGGCGGCGGTCTTCACGCAGATGGATCGTAATGGCGTCGGCGCCGCCGAGTTCAGCCATGGCGGCTGCCCACACCGGGTCAGGCTCATTCGTCCGGCGGGCTTGCCGGACCGTGGCTACATGATCGATATTGACGCCCAACTCAGCCATCGTGGAATCGCTGTGGTAAAAATACAGGACAGTCTCGCCGGCGCGGACCAGCGGCCACGCCCGCGGGGATTATATCGGTGTAGGATACGCGAACAAGCGGGCGGCGCGTGCCTGCCCGCGGGCCTTGCGGGTTTCTTGTTTGCACTCGGCGGGCTGATGAGCGGATGATGGGACCTTGCCGCGGGCGCGCCCGAGCGGCTACGTTTCACTCGCGACACAAAACCTGCCAGGAGCGCTCCGCAGTGGATCCCGCGCGTACGATCATGGTGCTGGCCCTGACTCTGTTCTTGGCCGAAGGGCTGACGCTCAGCCTGTTCCCGGCGCAGTTTCGGGAGTTTTTGCTGCAGATGGATCCGCGGCTGCTGCAAGCGGTCGGTCTGGCCGAAACGATCCTGGCAGCCGGTTTGATGGCTGGGATTCTTCTCAACGTCTAGGATCGAACGAAAAAGAACGCCGGTCTTTTTCACCAGCAGTTTTTCAGGGGGCGGCGACCACCGCGCTGGTCGGTTCGGCGGGTTCCAGCGGCTGGAAAAAGCTGCTCAAGAAGCCCGGCTGCGTGGCAAAATTGATTTGCAAGCAACTGGCCACGGCCCGAAAACAGCCCACCATGTCGTGCTCGCAGCCGGGCTCGGCAAACAGGCCGCGCAGCGGGCCCGCCGGCTCCAGACGCCAGCGCGAATTGCGATAGCCGCGCACGCGCGTGCCGACCTGCCCTAGCCAGCTTGGCCGGGCCAGCGCCAATTCCACCGGCTGGCACGGTGCCGAGGCGGGATCGAAGCGGGCAATCGCCGGCAACGCGCCGACCATGGGCGAATAATGCCCTTCGGCATCTTCGAGCGACTGGCACAAATAGGCCACGCCCCCGCCGTCGGCATACACGCGCTTGCCGCCGCAGAGGTGATTGCGCAGCGCCGAAGTCATGCAATAATTCTCGGCCAACTCGGTCGCATAGCGCTCGGGATGGCCGCAGCCGAGATAGACCAGGTCGGCGCCGGCCGGGAGTTGCTCATCGTGCAGGGGCGAAAAATCCACCAGCGTCGCGCCCATCGTCTCCAACAGGTCAAAGGTATCTGGGAAGTAGCACTTGAAGGCCTCGTCATAAGCCACGGCCACGGTCAGCGGCCGCCGATTGGGCCGGCGACCGAACAGCTCCCGCGACGGGGCGGGCAAGGGCCGGCTTGCAGCCAGGCGGCGAAGCGCGCCGACTTGGGCATGCCGCTCGAATCCATCGCCCAGCGATTGAACCAGTTCGTGCGGCACCGCAGCGCCCGGCTGCAAGTCGGACACGGCACTCCGCAGCCGGGGAAGATCTTCCAGCGCGCCCAGCACCGGAATCCCCCACAGCGATTCGAGATGCGTCTGCCAATGGCACCGATCCGAGGCGCTGGCAACACGGTCCAGTAGCAATGCGTCGACCGCCGGCCGCTCGGGAAGCCGGCATGGCTCGAGCCGGCAAACATCAATCACTGCCAACCGCGGCATGTCGAGCCATGCGCAGAGCTGATCGAGGCTGCCGCCGCTTTGTGCCCGGCAACCGGCATCGTAGCGCCCTTCGACCACGGCCATGCCACCGCTGGCTGTGCCGTGCATCAATAGCTCGCGGCAGATTTCGGGTGTCATGAGCCAACTGTCGAGATGCCGCGAGGACAAGCCGGTGGCGGCCAGCGCCCCATCCCGCGGCACAAGGCAGCAGCGCGAGGCAAAATGTTGCACCTCGCAGCCCTGCCGCTTGAGCACTTCCAGCAGCGCCCAGCAAATCAGCTCGGGCGTGGCATCGGCCTGAATCGTGCCCAGCGCTAGGCGTGGCAGCGGCACCATGTTCACCAGCCCATCAGAAAAAACGGCCGGCCCGCTCAGACCGTCGACTGCGGCTGACGACGAGCAGTGCGTGGACGGCCGAGCAGCGTCGGCCCCTCAATGCACGCTAGCACCGTCAACCCGATGTTGCGGCCCGTCGGCAACCCGCCGGACCGAATGCCCAACGTATTGTTAGAGCCGACCCGGCGCGAGTCAAGCAACGCGGGGCTCCGCAGACGGGGGGTAAAAAAGAAACTCGACCGGTGCCCGTGGGACACCGGCCGAGTTGTCGGTCCAGATGCAAGCGGATGGTCGTACCGCCGGTTACTCGGTTTTTTGCAGCACGATAAAGCGGTTGCCCGCCTCGGTGCGTACCAGCAGCAGCACGCCGTCCTTGAGTTTTTGATCCTTCATGACCGCGCGGAATTCGTCGATGTTTTCCACCGGCTTTTTGCCGACTTTCAGCACCAGCATGCCCTCGCGCAGCCCCGCCTCGGCCGCCAAACCATCGGGTTTGACGTCGCTAATCAGCACGCCCTTGTAGCTCTTGAAGTTCAGGCTTTGTGCCTGTTCGGGCGTCATGTTCGTGACTTCCATGCCCAGTTCGTCGCTCATGAAGCCCGACTCGCTGTGCTCGCCCGACTTCTCGTCCGGGTCACGAGCCATTTTGCCAAAGTCATTGGGCAGGGCTTTGACCACGACCTCCAGGCTCATGGTCTTGCCGTCGCGCAGGATTTTGACCGTTTGCTTGGAGTTCATCTCGGCTTGCTCGACCACCTCTTGCAGGTCGCGCGGGGTTTTGACGGTGGTGCCGGCAAAACCGGTAATGATGTCGCCTTCCTTGAAGCCGGCATCAGCGGCGGGCGAATGCGGGAACACCTCGGCCACCAGCACGCCCTGGCCACGCTCGGTATGGAATTTTTCGGCCAACTCGCCATTCACCGGCTCGATGGCCACGCCCAGATACGCGCGGCGGACCTTGCCGTTTTCGACCAGTTCATGCACGACCCACTTGACCAGGTTGCTCGGAATGGCAAAGCCGATGCCCTGGTAACCGCCGCTGCTGGTGGCAATGGCCGTGTTGATGCCGATCACGTCACCATCCAGGTCCACCAGCGGACCGCCGGAGTTGCCCGGGTTGATGGCCGCGTCGGTTTGCAAAAAGCGCGTCCGCTTGTTCGAGCCGAGTTCGCGTCCCTTGCCGCTGATGATGCCGGCGCTCACGGTCGAATCCAGCCCGAAGGGGTTGCCCACGGCGATGACCCAATCGCCGATGTCCATCTTGGTCGAATCTCCCAGCTTGGCCACCGGCAGCTTGCCGGCGCCTTTGATATGGACGACGGCCAGGTCCGATTGCGGATCGGTGCGGATATCGGTGCCTTTGAACTCGCGGCCGTCGTGCAAGCGTACGGTGACTTCGTCGGCGCCTGCGACAACGTGGTTATTGGTCAGGATCAAGCCGCTCTTGTCGATGATCACGCCCGAGCCGGTGCCTTCATGGCGTGGAGTGAATTGGCGTCCGCCGCCATCGCCGTGGAAGCGAAAGCCATGCGGCGCGTTATCCTTGAAAAAGTCTTCGAAGGGCGTGCCTTTGAACGGGTTCTCTTGCGGCATTTCACCATTGCCGTGCCGGCGGTTTTCGATCGGCTGTTCCTTGGTGCGCGTTTCGATGGTTACCACGGCCGGCACGATTTTTTCAGCAGCCTCGCGGAAGACCTCCGACAAGCCCATGGCGTGCTTCTTTTCGGCCGGCACCTGCTTGCCGCCAGGATTCTGGGCCGACGTGACTTGCTGCCTCGCCGTGGCCCCGATGGCCACCACGGCAACCACGCCCAGCACGGCGAGCGCTCGGCGGGCGGGACTTGTTTTGGCGTACTGCATGACGAATGTCCTCCTGAAGGTCTAAGTTTTGCGATCCTGTTTCAATGCTTGCGTCTTGCCCGGCCACCCAGTGCGCGGGACGCGAGTTGGTTCGGGCCCAAGCGCGGAAATGGATTGACAGCGCGGTTGTTGCAAGAAGGTTGCCGCCGCGTGGGTTTTTCTTGCTGAAAAAAACTACGCATCTCATGCCGGTGCGGTTTGCGCGGCTCTCCGCTTTCGCTGCCACCGTCAGCCGCTGCGGGTCGCCGACCGGCGCGCCGGTAGTATAACGCGTGGCGGGCAATCGGCTGCGCTGGACGTGGCGGCGGCGGGATCGGCAGCGCCGGCGAGTGGCAATTCGCCCGCTCGGGTCGCCCGGGGCTGCCGACGACGCGCTGGACGGTCGCTGCCGCCAGCACGCGGTCAATTGACAAAAGTTCCCAGCGGGGTTAGGTTTAAGTGAGTTCGCATCCACTTCTGATCTGCGCTTGCAACTGGTGTCTATGAAGGTCAGCCCGACGACCCCCGGTCAGACCGGAGGAATCTCGGCGACGGAGGTTTGCCAGCAGCGTGTCGGTTATACCTTCAGCAACCCGGCGCTGTTGCAGTCGGCCCTGACGCATGCGTCGGGAGCGTTGCACCGGCTGGCCTCGAACGAGCGGCTCGAGTTTCTGGGCGACTCGATTCTGGGCGCGGTGGTCTGCGACCTGCTGTTCCACCTGTATCCCGGCTATCTGGAAGGTGACCTGACAAAGATCAAGTCGGTCGTCGTTAGCCGCCAGACGTGCGCGAAGGTCAGCGAGGCCCTGCGCATGGACGAGTTCCTGGTGCTGGGCAAAGGCATGACCACGCAGGCCCAGGTCCCGCCGTCGCTGCTGGCCGACGTATTCGAGTCGCTGATCGCCGCCATTTACC
>DATCFX010001494.1:0-3704 GCA_036509275.1 Pirellulales bacterium
TGATCGAGTACTTTGCCGAGGGTGCCGCCCAGCGCTTGGGCCGCGAGCCGTGCCCGCTGGAGCCGGGCGCCTTGGGCTTGTTGCTCGCCTATCACTGGCCGGGCAACGTGCGCGAATTGCAGAACATCATCACCCGCGCTAGCGTGCTCCATTCCGGCCCGCCCATCACGGCCGACGAGCTGCGGCCCTGGCTCATCGAAGGCAGCACCCCGGATGGCCCAAGCGAAAAGCAAGTGCCGGTCGGGTTGAGTCTGCATGAAATGGAGCGCAAGCTGATCCAGTCCACGCTGGAACATTTTGGCGGCCATCGGGCCCGCACGGCCGAGGCCCTGGGCATCGGGCTGCGGACGCTCTCGGGAAAACTCAAGGAATACGGCTACGCGCCGCGGGCCAAGCGGCTCGCGCCGGCCTGGTAGGAGACCAACATGCTGAACTCGCTGTTGAACACGTCGGCCATTCCGGCGCTCGAGGAAGTCCTTAACTTCACCGAGGCCCGGCACCAGGTGCTGGCCGGCAACATCGCCAATCTCGACACGCCGGGCTCCCGCACCCGCGATCTCGACGGCCGGATGTTCGAGAGCCAGCTCAAAGACGCCATCAGTGCTCGCGATCACAACCACGGCGCCGACGCGTCGCTGGGAGGCGGCCCCCCGGTCAGCCATTTTGCCCACGTGCGCGAGAGCCTCAAGGCCATTGTCTACCACGACCAGACGAACGTGGGCATCGAACAGCAAGCAATGGAACTCTCGAAGAATCAGATTCAGCACAACATCGCCACGACGATCCTCGCCAGCCAGTTTCAACTGCTGGGGGCCGCCATCAGCGAACGCGCGTAAGCATTAAACCGTAGCGGAATTCGTGAGAATTCCGGAGAGTGGAGAAAACCCTGGAAGCCCGGCGGAAGTCTCACGACTTCCGCTACGACACGCTGGTTGCCACGGCCACGAACTTTCGACTTAGGAACCGATGCCCATGCTTTCGTCCCTCGATATCAGCTCCAGCGCCCTGGTGGCGCAGCGCTTGCGGATGACGGCCATCGCCAACAACATTGCCAACCTGTCGACGACGCACAACGAGGCGGGCGAGTCGAAGCCGTATCAGCCCCGCTTCGTCGTGTTTCAAACCGACGAGACCATCAACAGCCCGTTGGGGGCCGCCGGCGTCAAAGTCAGCAGCGTGGAAACGGCCCACCTCGAGCCGCGCTGGAAATACCAGCCCGGCCATCCCGATGCGGCCAAGGAAGGCCCGCACCAGGGCTACGTCGCGTATCCCAACATCAACATGATGACGGAATTCACCGATGCGATCGAAGCCACGCGGGCCTACGAGGCGAACGTCGGCGTGATCGAAGCCACGAAGGACCTGCTGCAACACAGTCTCCGCATTCTGGCCTAGCAGACCGCCATTTTCATTGCCGGTAGGAAGACATCATGACCTCGCCGATTCAAGGACTTTCGTCATCACCGCTGATGCTGCCGCAGGCGCCGGCTGGCGCCGCGGGCGCGTCCGGCACACCGTCGTTCAAAGACTTCCTGATGGACTCGCTCAACGAAGTCAACTCGATGCAACTGGACGCCAACAAGGCCGTCGAAGCGCTGGCCACGGGCCAGGACGTGAGCCCCGGCCAGGTGATGACGGCCGTGCAAAAGGCCGACCTGGCGTTTCGCATGATGATGCAAATCCGCAATAAGCTGGTTTCGGCCTACGAGGACGTGCAAAACATCAAGGTGTAGCACGATCCCAGCGGAAAAAGACGGCTACGGCACACGGCGTGTGCCTGCTACTTTGAAGTGCATAATTTGCGGTCGCAGGACGCGGCCGCGGGCGTCGGAGAGTTCCAGGGATGGACTTTTTCAATCAGGCGATGGCCCAGGTCGCGGACCTCTTCCGCTCGATGACGCCGGCGGCCCGCATCACGTCGGGCTTGCTGCTGGTGGTGGTCGTCATCAGCCTGGCTTACCTGTTCAATCATCAGTTTTCCAGCGGCGACGGCTACCTGCTGGGCGGCCAGTCGTTCACGTCGGCCGAACTGTCGGCGATGGAGGCCGCCTTTGGCAAAGCGGGCCTGAACGATTACAGCGTCGACGGCAACCGGCTGAAGGTGCCGCTGGCTCGAAAATCGGCCTACCTGGCCGCGCTGGCCGATAGCGGAGCCTTGCCGGCAAACTTCGGCGATTTCCTGACCACCGCGATTGCCAAGGTCGGCCCCTTCACCAGCCGCTCGCAGCAAGAGGAGATGATCGAGCAGGCCAAGGAACGCGAGTTGGCCGGCATCATCCTCTCGATGCAGGGCATCGAAAAGGCTTCGGTGCAATACGACCAGGACAAGAAGTCCGGCTTCGCGCAAACGGCCGCCGCCAAGGCCAGCGTGGGCGTCAAGCGGCACGGCACGCTGCCGCTGGAAGAAAAACAAGTGCCCATGATTCGTCACCTCGTGGCCGGGGCGTTTGCCGGCCTGTCGCCCGAACACGTCACGGTCATCGATCTCAATGGCCGCACTTACAGCGGCACCAACGGCGACGGCCTGGGCAGCGCGTCGGAAGATCCATTCGTGGCGCACACGAAGGAATTCCAGGCGATGTACGAGGCGCAAATCTACAACGCCCTGACCTACGTGCCAGGCGTCACCGTGACGGCCAACGTCGAGCTCAATAAGGAGCTGACGGTGCGCCAGGAGAAGGACAGCTACGACCCCAAGGCCGTGGCCATGGTCATGTCGCGCGAGGAGACGCAGACGTCGGCCGCCAAGGGGTCTTCCGGCGGCGGAAGGCCGGGCGTCGAGGCTCAAGGCCCCAACCAATCGGCTCGGCTGTCGTCAGCCGGCGGCAGCGAGACCACCGACGATCGGGCCATCAACGAAGTTCACAATGCCCCCAGCCGCGAGCGGACGCTGACCCAGTTGGCTGGCTTGACGCCCAAACGCATCACGGTTTCGATCGGGATTCCCAGCACGTATTTCGAAAGCGTCTGGCGGCAGCGCAACCCGGCACCGCCGGGGCTGACCACACCCCGCGTGCCCGAGGCCGGCGCGCTAGAGCAGATCCAAAAGGACGAGACGGACAAGATTCGCAGCCATGTCAGCACGCTGATCCCACAACTGGTCGAAGGCGTCGATGCCGCATCGCTGGTGACGGTGACCACCTTTCAGCACGTGCTGATCGAGAGCGACCCAGGCCCGGGCGGCGCCCAACAGGCAGTGGCCTGGCTGACCGACTACTGGACCACGCTGGCCACGCTGGGCCTGGTCGTGGTGAGCCTGCTGATGTTGCGGTCCCTGAGCCGCGCGCAGCCGGCCGCCGTGTCACCGCAGGCGTCCTTCGCGCCGCAACTGGCCGCCCAAGAAACCGCCGATGCCGCCAAGCCGGCCGCGGCCGCCAAACCCAAGTCACGCTTCAAACGCAAGTTGGGAGCGGGCATCTCGCTCCGCGATGAGCTGACCGAAATGGTTCGCGAAGACCCGGATGCCGCCGCCAACATCCTACGGGGCTGGATCGGAAACGCCAGCTAATGAATCTCAAACGGTTTTTGCCTTCACCACTGAAGCGCGCCGCCGCTGTTGCCAAGGACATGCAACCGCATGCAACCGAGATCCGCAAAGCCGCGGTGCTGATCGCCAGCCTCGACCGTGCGACGGCCGAGGCGCTGCTGGAGCGCATGCCGGCCGCTCAGGCCCAGCGCGTGCGCTGGGCCGCCAGCGCGCTGGG
>DATCFX010001495.1:0-1599 GCA_036509275.1 Pirellulales bacterium
TTCCCGCTTTCCGGGCCCCTCACCTGGCCTCTGCCGCAAGGGGCGAGGGGTTTGCGGAGAAGTTATTTTGCGTTCGTTCCTCAGGCGAGCTTGCCGCGGGCTTCGATCGGCAAAATGGCTTCCAGCCGGCCGCCGCGAAAACCGTAGAACACGTCGTGCAGCACGGTGGTCAGATCGGCGTAGCCAGGCAGCAGTTCCAGCCGATCGCCGATGCGCAGGCCTTGGGCCGCCGGGGCCAAACGCAGTTCGCCGTGCTCGGCCGATAGCCGGACGACTTCCACGCCCTCGCAACCGAGCACGAGGGGCGTGGCCACTTCGATGTTCAGCGTCTTGCGGCCGGCGTCGATAATGGCTCGATCGGGCGCCGGCCGGCTGACGACGGTCGCCAGCACGGTCAAGGCGTTCGCCAGGTCCGTGATCTGGCATTTCTCGCGGTAGAACACGTCCATGAAGATCGCGCCGCCGGCCTGGACTTCGGTAATGCCGGCGTGCTCGATCGCATAGCGGAAGGAGCCGGTGCCCGCGCACGAGACGATACCGCAGGGGATGTTCGCGTGCTCGATGGCGCGCTGCGTGTCGATCAACTGGTCGAGCGCGGCGTGAATTTGCCGCCCTTTGTCCGCTGGGTCGGGCAGCGTCAGCAAGTGGCCTTCGTAGCCCATGATGCCGGCCAGCCGCAGGCCGGGCCGAGCCGCGATGGCCCGGGCCAGCTCGACGGCCGGCGCACCCGGCGCGACGCCCACGCGGTCCAGCCCGATGTTGACTTCGATCAGCACGCGCAGCGGGGCCGGCTCGCTGGCAAAGGCCCGGCTGAGCGGTTCGACCTGGTCGAGATGATCGACGCACACAATCGGGTCGGCCTTGCGGCGCAGGGCCACGAGCCGCGAGAGCTTGCGCGGGCCGACGACCATGTTGGCGATCAACAGATCGGTCACGCCGCCGTCGGCCATCATTTCGGCTTCGCCCAGCTTGGCACAGGTCACGCCCAGCGCGCCGGCGGCCAGTTGCAAGCGGGCGATGTACGAGGACTTGTGCCCCTTGGCATGCGGCCGCCAGGCGACGCCGGCACGGCTGCAAGTCTCGGCCATCGAGCGGATGTTCGCCTCCATCGCATCCAGGTCGAGACACAGCGCCGGCGTATCGAGATCGTCTTTGGTGGAACCCAGCGGCACGGGCGAGAGATCGTTTTTCATGATGGCAAAAGTCTATCCGATTGCGAGGTGGCCGTGCAAATGCCGTGGCCCAGGGTAATGCCTGAAAGCCTGTGTTGCCGGGGCCAGCGCGGCGGTCAGTGAGGGGCGCCATCGCTAGTTTCGGGGTCGCCGGCCAATGCGCTAGGATAAGGACTCGGCCAGATGCCTAAGGTTTTAGTTTGGAAATTGGGCCACGCACTCCGTAGTCTGTGCGCGCGGTCGTTGTGGGCGTCGTGCCGCAGCCGCGCGTGGATCGGCAAGATTGCAGCCGGTCGGTTGCTTGTGGGCAGACGCGAAGCCCGGCAGGAACGCCACACCACCCGGCGATGGCTGGGTCACCTCTGGAGTTTTGGCGACTTAGGATCGACCGAAAAATAACTTCCGGTTTTCCCGGCCCCTCACCCTG
>DATCFX010001496.1:0-2186 GCA_036509275.1 Pirellulales bacterium
CTGGCCACCCTGGTGGTGAACAAGATGCGCGGCATCCTCAACGTGTGCGCCGTCAAAGCCCCCGGCTATGGCGACCGCCGCAAGGCCATGCTCGGCGACCTGGCCGCGCTCACGGCCGGCACGGCCATCTTCAAGGATCTCGGCATTCAGTTGGAAGCCGTCAAGCTGACCGACCTGGGCCGGGCCAAGAAGGTGATTATCGACGCCGAGAACACGACGATCGTGGGCGGTGGCGGCAAGAAAACCGAAATCGACGGCCGGGCCGAGCAGATTCGCCGCGAAATCACGGTGACCGATAGCGAATACGATCGCGAGAAGCTGCAAGAGCGGCTGGCCAAGCTGGCCGGCGGCGTGGCCCAGATCAATTGCGGCGCCGCGACCGAGACCGAGATGAAGGAGCGCAAGTACCTGCTCGAGGATGCCAAGAACGCCACCCAAGCCGCGCTGGAAGAGGGCGTTGTGCCCGGCGGCGGCGTCGCGCTGATCCGCAGCGAAAAGGCCCTGGACAAGCTCGACGTCAGCGGTGACGAAGAGTTGGGCGTCCGCATCATTCGCAACGTGCTCGACTACCCGTTGCGTTGCATTGCCGAGAACGCCGGCGTGGACGGCGCGGTGGTGGTCAATCGCGTGCGGCAACTGAAGAACAAGAACGAAGGCTACGACGCCGATCGCGATCAATACACCGACATGCTCGCGGCCGGCATCATCGATCCGGCCAAGGTCGTGCGGACGGCATTGCAGAATGCCGCCAGCGTCGCCAGCCTGCTGCTGACGACTGAGTCGCTAATCACCGAGATTCCCAAGGAAGAGGAAGAAGGCGGCGATCACGCCGGCCACGACCACGGAATGGGCGGAATGGGCGGCGGCATGGGAGGCATGGGCGGTGGTATGGGCGGCATGGGAATGGGTGGTATGGGCGGCATGATGTAAGCCGCTCGCTTGCGACAAGTACACATTCCGCGGCCCACGGTCGCGGCTTTATGACACGCTTTTTGAAAGGAAACTGACGCATGGCCAAAGATTTGAAGCTCCGTCCGCTGGACGATCGCGTGGTGGTGGAACCCAACGAAGCCGAAGAAACGACCGCCGGCGGCATCGTGCTGCCCGACACGGCCAAGGAAAAGCCGCAGCGCGGCACCGTGCTGTCGATTGGCCCCGGCAAGCTGCTGGATAGCGGCGAGCGTGGCTCGCTGTCGGTCGCCGTCGGCGACGAAGTGATTTACGGCAAGTACTCCGGCACCGAGGTGGAGGTGAACGGCCGCGACGTGAAGATCCTGCGCGAGTCGGACATCCTGGCCAAGGTGCTCTGATAATCGTGCGCGGCGTGCCGCGGCCACCGGTCGCGGCTTTATGGCGGTCGCGGCTTTATGGCCTGCCCGTTTATCACCCATACCATCCAAGGAAACGATCATCGTGGCGAAACAACTTTTGTTCGAAGACCAGGCCCGGGCCAAGATGCTCAAGGGCGTGGACAAGCTGGCCGACGCGGTCGCCATCACCATGGGCCCGACCGGCCGCAATGTGATCATCAACAAATCCTTCGGCGGCCCCACGGTGACCAAAGACGGCGTCACCGTGAGCAAGGAAATCGAGCTGGAAGACCGCTTCGAGAACATGGGGGCCAAGCTCGTCAACGAGGTGGCCAGCAAGACCTCGGACGTCGCCGGCGACGGCACGACCACGGCCACCGTGTTGGCCCGGGCCATCTTCCGCGAGGGCACGCGCAACGTGGCCGCCGGGAGCAATCCGATGGCCGTGCGCCGCGGCATTGATAAAGCGGTCGAGGCGGCCATCGAGCACCTGAAGTCGATCGCCCGGCCCGTTTCCAACAAGTCGGAAATCGCGCAGGTGGCCGCCATCAGCGCCAACAACGACAAGGAAATCGGCGATCTGCTGGCCGACGTGATGGAAAAGGTCGGCAAGGACGGCGTGATCACGGTGGAAGAGGGCAAGAGCATGGAAACGACCAAGGAATTGGTCGAAGGCATGCAGTTCGACAAGGGTTACCTGTCGCCCTACTTCATCAATCGTCCGGCCGAAATGGACTGCGTCCTGGACGACGCCTACATCCTGATCCACGAAAAGAAGGTCAGCAACCTGCGGGAGCTGATCCCGATTCTCGAAAAGATCATGCAGACCGGCAAGCCGCTGCTGATCATTGCCGAGGACGTCGAGGGCGAGGCCCT
>DATCFX010001497.1:0-1429 GCA_036509275.1 Pirellulales bacterium
TCGAAGTCCTGCAGTCAGAAATCAAGGCGTGGGCCGACAAAACCAACAACAAACAACGCGGAATCGACTGGCACTTCACCGTCGAAAACGCACGCACCAAACTGAAGAAACTCTACCCAAAAACCAAGGCTTGACAGGGCAGTAGCTTCCTTTTTCCCGATCCCCTCACCCCGTCCTCGCCCGTAAGGACGAGCGGGGTTGTTGAGAGGTAATTTCTTGGTCGATTCTAGTGGCAATGACACCCGCCGACTGGGGGTGCGGTTTCAACGGATCAATCGGACCGCCCACTTGAAGACGCGCAGCGAGCTTTTTTGAAACTCTCCGCGGGCGCCGACTGGTATGGTCCATTGCCCTCGCACGATTGGAGCAGACTCATGGCCGACGACGCTGCGATTTCTGTCACCAGCCTGGCAACCGTAGACCGCGATTGGGCCTGGGAGCCTTTCCGGCCGACGGCTGCCACGCCCTGGAATCTCCAGCGGGCCGCACATCTCTATCGCCGCGCCGGTTTCGGGGCCTCGTGGCGCGAGCTCCAGACGGCACTCGCCCGCAGCCCGGCCCAGTGTATCGCCGAGTTGCTCGCGGCCGGCGACGACGAGGCCTTCTATGCCGAGATTCGCTCGACCGTGGCGGCCCTGTGGGGCACCGACAATCGCCAGGATCTGCCGGCCTGGTGGTTGTATGTCATGCTGCACTCGCCGCGGCCGCTGTTGGAAAAGATGACCCTCTTCTGGCACGGCCATTTTGCCACCTCAATGGCCAAAGTCGCCGACGGCCGGCTGATGTACCAGCAGAACGAACTGCTGCGGCGCTGGGCGCTGGGGAGTTTTGTGCCGCTGCTGGGGGGCATGGCCCGCGATCCGGCCATGCTCATCTGGCTCGATTCGGCCACCAACCGCAAGTCGCAGCCCAACGAGAATTTTGCCCGCGAGGTGATGGAGCTGTTCGCGCTGGGCCGCGGACATTACACCGAAGCCGATATCAAGCAGGCCGCCCGGGCGTTCACTGGCTGGGAAGTGCGGCAGCACGCCTTCCGAGTCAACGAGCATCAGCACGACACAGGCGAGAAACAGGTGTTGGGCCAGCGGGGGGCCTGGAATGGCGACGACGTGCTGGGCATCTTGCTGGCTCAGCCGGCCGCGGCCGATTTCCTGGTCGGCAAAATCTTTCGCTACCTGGTCAGCGAGGACGATCCGCCGCCGGCCCTGCTCGCGCCGCTGGCCGAAGGCTATCGCCGTCACGACTACGACACCGGCTGGCTCGTGGGCACCATGCTCGCGTCCAACCTGTTCTTCTCGCCGCTGGCAATCGGCCGCAAAATCAAATCGCCGGTCGAATACGCCGTGGGTTTGGTGCGGGCCTTGGAGGGCCGCGCCGATACCTACGCCTTGGCCACCGATCTGAACAAATTGGGGCAAGGCGTGTTCTT
>DATCFX010001498.1:0-1251 GCA_036509275.1 Pirellulales bacterium
AACTCCTTATTCAAGATGTCGATCGATTGACCGGGGCCGGCCATTAAGTAGCCGTCGACGCGCTGAAAATCGCATTCGATGGCCTCGGTCTTGACGATCGACTCGATGCGATCGATGGCCGCCGTGTGACTTTCGGCAGCCAGGCAGGCCCCGTCGGCGCCATGCAACCGCTCGATTTCCACGTACCGATCATCGATCGCATTGCTCAGGTGGGCCGTGGTGCGCGCCGTTTGACCGGCGGCCAGCGGATCGCCATCGACCACAACGACTTCCTTGCCCAATCGAGCCAAGTGGTAGCCCACGCTGAGTCCTGAAATGCCAGCTCCCACGATGCAAACATCCGCACGCAGGTCGGCGTCGAGCGAAAAGTAGCGATGTTTCCGCACGGATGCCATCCACGCCGACACCGATGGTTCGTTTAGTTTGGAAACGCGCATAGGCAAGCGCCGTCGGAAAGTGGAGATAGGGCGTCAACGTGAGCAGAAGTCGTGCCGCGGCCTGCCCGGTTTTGCAGCACGATCCGTGCTCGGGAAGCCCAGAATTGTTGCCGAATATCATGTCGTGCCGGCGCCGCGATTGTTGGCACGGAAATTGCCAACAACCCCTGCGGTCGCTGGCGGACGTACGCGGGCGGCGGTGGCCGCAGGGGTTGAACGGAACTCGTACGAGAACAGGCAAAGGATTCAGATATGAGATTCTGGCATTTAGGATTGCTACTCGTGGAAGGGGCTGTAAGTCTGACATGCACTGCGTTGGAAAGTGGTCCCAAACAGGTTTGCGGCACCGTAGTGGGCACGTTGAACGATACGCTCGTGGTCCGCGAATTCGACCAGCGGACTTCGCACACGGATCGGGTCAGTCGCAGCGCGGTGATTACGCGTGACGGCCGGCCGGCCAAACTGGCCGATCTCAAGTTGGGCGATTCTGTGCAGATGCTCGTCGGCTCGCCGCAGCGTCCGCTGGTGACGAAAATCGTCGCGACGACGGCCCAACACTCGACGCGGCCCTCGCCGAGGCGATTGCAGCAACATTAGCCGTCCTGGCGGCTGCGCGTAGTTTGGAGCTTTGCACCGTATCAGCGCCCTTGTTCCGTTGGCACCTAGGAGACGACCATGCGATTGCTCATCGTGATTTTGCTGCTGTTTTTGTTGTTGGGAATGCTGCCGGTGTGGCCTTACTCGGCGGCCTGGGGGGTGGGCTACTATCCGAGCGGCCTGTTTGGCCTGCTGCTGTTGATTGTGTTGATTTCCG
>DATCFX010001499.1:0-6464 GCA_036509275.1 Pirellulales bacterium
CCGGTCTGAGTTGGGTCCGAGCCGCCATTACCATCACCGGCGGCCGTGCCCACGCTTAGCGTCTGCGCGAATTGCGTCGCAAACTCGACAGTCGATGCCTTGAACCCAACCGTATTGGCGTTGGCGACATTGTTGCCAGCCACGTCGATCATGGTCTCGCTGGCCGACATGCCAGACAGCGCGGTGCTGAATACACTCGAGAGACTCATGGCCTCATGCTCCTGCTCGATGACTATCCAACCGTTGCGGCCGCATTTGCCGTGGATTGCTCGGCTGGCCGCGTTGGCCTTTACTGAGTACTTTGTGACGCCGCCTGCTCTTGCGGAATGATCTCGCTGACGTTCGCCAGCGGCACCGACTGGCTGCCGACGTTGAGCGAGGCCGCGCCGTTGGTCAGGCTGACGCTGTTCACCGTACCCGAAGCCGACGCGCCGGTGCTGTCGGTCCCCACGACGTACTGACCGATCATCACGGTGGCCGCCGTGAGGCTGTCGTTCAGCGTCAAGCCGGTCAACGTGTCGCTCAACTGTAAGTTCGACTGGATCGTTTCCATGTCGCTGATCTGCTGCATGAGGTCCGAGTTGCTGACTGGGTCGGTCGGATCCTGATCCTGCAACTGAGCAATCATCAGCGACATGAAGTCGCTGAGGTTCACGTCGCCAAAGGGATTGGCAGCAGTCGCCGAACTCGAACTACTCGAGCTCGGTGTTGAACTGCCTGTGGAAGGAACGCTACTCATGCCTGGTCTCGCTCTGCGATGGCCTTGCCCGCCCCTGCTCGGAACCTGCAATGGATGCTAAATGACGACGTCCAACCCCGCGCTGCCGGCTGCCGGGGCACTGGTCGAGCCCGTGTCCGTGACATCGCCCGCAGCCGTCGTGTTGACCGGCTGCGAAACCCGCCGGGCCGGCGCGCCCTGGTCGAAATCGCGATGCGGCGTCTGGGGCGACCCCCCCGGCGATTGGCCGAGCAAGCCCACGTCGAACCGCACGACTTTAATATCCTGCTGCTGAAGCCGGTCGCGCAGGGCCGGCAGGTTTTCCAACAGCGTGTCGCGAGCGGCCGGCGTCTCGGCGTCCAGCCGGGCGTTCATCTGCCCGCCATCCACCTTGATCTCGATGCGCAGCGATCCCAATTCTGGCGGGCTTAATCGCAGCTTGATCGAACCATCGTTGGCACTGGCGCTTTGAAAGGCGCGTGCCACGCGCTGCACCAGCCGCAAGCGGTTGCCGTCGCTGAGCGTGGGGTTCGCGCCGGCCGCCGCAGACGAGCTTCCGGTCGTGGCCGGATTCTGGCGATTGGCCGCTGCTGCGGCATCGACTGCCCCAGAAACGGTTGGCGTCGCGCTGTTCGTGGCGGCGACCGGGTTCTGGCCCGACGAATTGTTTGCGGTCCCCGCAGTCGCGGCAGCCGCCGCGCCGTTTGAAGCGGCAACCGGCGTGGCGGTTGCCGCAGCCGTGGCAGCCGTGTGAGTGGTCGCAGCGACGGGGGCCGACTCCAACATGCCGACCACCGCGTTGGCCATGGCACTGGCGTTCGACTGCACCGCCGATACTGCAGCCGCTTGCGAGCTGGCCGCCGGGTTGCTCGCGATCGACTGCGTGTATCCGTTGGTGACCGTCTGACCGTAGGCGGGTAGCAAGCCGGTTGCTGCCAGAGCGGCCGCGCCGTCGGAACCGGCGGCAGCCGCCGCCGCTGCGCGCGTCGTCGGGCCCCATGCACCGCCGGCGACCGGCAGTCCCGAGGCTCCCGCGGCGGCCTGTGCGGCTGCCTGCGCGGCCAGCGTCAGCGTGCTGGTGATTTGCGTCGCGGATTTGCCGTCAGCCGCCGATTCCCCGATGACCGGATCGTCTGCTCCGGTTCCGGCCGCCGGTTTGGCAGCCGGCGTCGTCGGGCTGACGACGGCTTGCGGCATCGAAAGCAGCAGAGCCGTCGGAATTTGGCTTGCGCCGTTGTCGATCGGCGTCCCGGTTTGCGAGTCGCTGCCAGATTTTGCGGCCGCCGGAGAGTCGGCGGATGCAGCGGCCTTGGACGCGGTTTGGGCGGTGCCCGGCGCCGTGGCAGCCGACGAATTGGTCTTCGAGGTTTGCGTTGTACTGTCGAGCGGCTGCGAATCGTCGGCCGCGGAACTTGCCGCCGGCGTCTGCGCTGCCGCTTGCGCACCGGAGGTGCTGGCGCTGCCGCTGCTCGCCGCCTGCGCCGGATTGCCGGTCGGCTGGCTCGAGGGGGATTCGCTATGCGAGGGCCATGCCCGCTGCAAGTGGCCGCCGAACGAACCCGCGGTGCTCGTCGGCGCGCTGCTCGGCGGAGGCGGCACGGCGCCGACCGAACTGGCCGAAATGTCCGCGTTGACCTGCACCACGGCGAAACCCTTGGGTTGCGTTTGACGGCTCAACTGAGACCAGGCTTGACTTGAACCTTATTGACCGGCCGGAGCGGGCTGCAATTGCGTCTTGGCCTGGTCGATCAGCGACAGTTCGGGCTCGCCCTCGCGGATGACTTTCAGGATTTCGGCGAGCTTGTCCACTTCGTCGGGCGTTTTGAATTCGGTAATCACTTTGGCCCGCTTCGTGGGCGCCATGGCCGACAGCAGCGCCACCACTTCATTCATCGACCCTTCGTTCGCCATCCGTACGATTTGCTCTTTGGCCTGTTTCGGCTTCATGGTCTCCAGGATCAGCCGCGTGGTTTCCTGGCTGTTGGAGAGCGTCGCCGCGCGCAAGGTGTCGAGTTGACGATCGAGCGCGGTTTTCACTCGGTTATATCGGTCGATCTCTCCGGTTAGTTTGACTCGTTCGTCTTTTAATTGCTCCGACTGACTGTGCAGCATCTGCTGGCGCAGCTCGAAATCGCGGCTTTGGATCGCTCTGGCCCGGGCAATGTCCAGCAGCGATGGCTGGTTCGTGCGATCGTGCAGGCCGATGATTTCGGCCTCGGGACGCGTGGCGCTGGCCGAGCCGTCGAGCACGCCGGCCAGGTCCGTCAGCTTGTCGCGATCGAGCACTCCTTGCCACCAGCAATAGCCGGCGAGCACCGCCAGCGCCAGCACCGTGGCAATGCAGGCGCAGCTGATCAACCAGCCGATCGCGCGAAACCCCTTGCCGATCATAGAAACCTTTCGACGGGCACGCTGCGGCCGGCCACCTCGTCCAGTTCGCGCATGGTCTCGCGCTCGCTTTGCTGGCGCCAATCCTCATGTTGGCTGGTGCGCAACTTCTCCAGGGCCTTCACGTCCTGGTCGGCGATCATCAAAGCCTCGCGACGCTTGGCCACTTCGGCGGCCACCTTGGCCAACTGCGCCGCCAGGCTCCGCTTTTCGGCTTGCAGCACGATTTCATAGCGTTCGCCATTGAGCAGCCGGTCGACGTTGACCGGCCCCGTCGGGGCGGTGTGCAGTTGTCGGGCGGCGCGCAGATCCTGCTCGAGGCCTTGGATTTTTTCTTCCAGTACACTTTGCACGCCCAAAGCATCGGCCAGTTGCGCGCGGCGCTCGTCGCGCACCGCCTCGCGCAGCCGGCCCACCGTGGCCAGGCGAAATTGGAATCGGCGCATGACTTATCGTGCTCCTTCGGCCGCCGTCGCGGCGGTATTGCTCTGAATCCGTTGAATGCACTTGGCACGCAGTTGGGCCAGGTCGGCGCGGGCCTTTTCCACCGAACTGCCCTCGGTGACCCGCTGCCGCAGGAATTGATGAATGCTGTCGAGCATGTCGATCGCCAGGTCCACCGAGCGATTGCTGCCGCGGCGATAGGCGCCGATCGAGATCAGGTCCTCGTGGTCGCGATAGGCGGCCAGCATCTCGCGCACGGCGCCGGCCGCCTCGCGATGCTCCGGCGTGGTGATGTCGTTCATTAGCCGGCTCAGGCTTTCCAGCACGTCGATGGCCGGATAATGGTTGCGGGTGGCCAGCTTCCGCGACAGCCAGGTGTGGCCGTCGATCAAGCCGCGCACGCAGTCGCAGATCGGTTCGTTGGCGTCGTCGCCTTCCACCAGCACGGAGTAAAACGCCGTGATGCTGCCGGTCGGCCCGCGCCCGGCCCGCTCCACCAGCTTGGGCAGCATGGCAAAGACCGAGGGCGGAAATCCGCGCGTGGTCGGCGGCTCGCCGGCGGCCAGGCCGATTTCTCGCTGGGCCAAAGCAAACCGCGTCAGCGAATCCATCACCAGCAGCACGTCGCGCCCCTGGTCGCGGAAGTATTCGGCGACCGACGTGGCCGCAAAGGCAGCCCGCGTCCGCAGCAGCGCCGGCTCGTCGCTGGTGGCGACCACCACCACGCTCTTGGCCAACCCCGCGGGACCCAAGTCGCGCTCCAGAAACTCGTTGACCTCGCGGCCGCGCTCGCCCACCAGGGCAATCACGTTCACGGCGGCCTCGGTGTAGCGGGCCATCATGCCCAGCGTCACGCTCTTGCCGACGCCCGAGCCGGCAAAGATGCCCATCCGCTGCCCTTTGCCGCAGGTCAGCAGGCCGTCGATCACGCGGATGCCGGTGGACATGGGCGTGTCGATCCGTGGCCGCTGGAGCGGGCTCGGCGGCCGCGCGTCGAGCGGCCGGCGCTCGGGCAGCCAGGGTTGCGGGCGGCCGTCGATGCATTGCCCGCGGGCATCGATCACGCGGCCCAGCAATTCGGGGCCGACGCGAATCGAAGTTTTCGAGCGTTTGAGCCGCACGCGGTTGCCGTGCCGCACGCCCTGCATGTCGCTGTAGGGATACACGAGCGTCAGGTCGTTGTTGAAGCCCACGACTTCGGCTTCCAGCGGGTCGCCGTCCTGACGTTGGATTTCGACCAGGGCACCCACCGGGGCCGCAAAATCGGCCACGGCCGCCGTCATGCCCACCATGCGCACGATGCTCCCCTCGATGGCACTGGGCACGATGGAAGACAACTGGTCTGCCAGTTCGCTCGTCATACCAACTCGGCCTCGATCCGCGCCAGTTGTGCTTCGAGCTGCTGATCGACCGCCCCGTGTTGCGTTTCGATCCGGCAGCCGCCGAGAGTGATTCTTTCGTCGGGCACGAGCGTGGTCGGCCCCAGCCGCGAAAACTCGGCGGCCAGCCGCTCAATCTGCTCGCCCAGCGCGGCGTGGTCTTGCGGGTGCAGCAAGATGCGCAGCTCCGAACTGCCGCGTGCCAGCTCCAATCCGTCGCGCACGAGCTGGACCGTGATCCGCGGGTCGGCCTGCAACTGCCGGCGTACGATCCGGCCGGCAATGGCCGCGGCCAGGTGTACGGCGCGCTGCTCCCAATGCGCCAGCCAACCGGGCCGCGAACCTTCGATCTGCTCGATCGCCTGTCGCACGGCCGGCAAGGCGGTTGCCAACTGCTGCGCCACCTTCTGATTCAACATTTCGTCCAACGCGCGCTCGCCGGCCTGGCGGCCTTCGGCTTCGGCCCGTTGGCGAATCGCTTTCGCCTCCTCCGCCGCTTGGACCAGAAGCTGCCTGGCTTGCTCGCGGATGGTGCGCAGGTAGGCCTCGCCATGCTCGCGCACGTCTTCCAAGTTGAAGGCCACGCCATGAATGCCGCGATTGCGATCGGTGGCTTTGATGATGCTCGACATCGAACGGGTCCTGCATGATTCGAGGCTCAGGCCAGCATCTCGACCAGCGCGCCCGACAGGTCGACGCGGCCTTCAGCTTCGAGCTGCCGGGCCAGCCGGGCCATTTCGTGTTGCGCATCTTCCACGTCGCTCAGCCGCGTGGGGCCCAGCCCCTCGAGCGCGCCGCTCAGGAGTGCGGCCGTGTCCGCCGGCACGGCGGCCAGCATCCGCTGGTGCAACGTCGGGCCGGCTCCCGCCAACGCCAGCACGGTCAATTCCATGCCGGCCGTCTCGATCACGGTCGCCAGCGACCGGCCGCTGATCTGTTCGAGGTCCGAAAAGTGAAATTCGCGATCGACCAGGCGGCCGGCCAAATGGCGATCGTGCCGCGCGAGGTTGGCCAGGATTTCGCGCTTGGCCTGCGGCGCGGCCGCGGCCAGGATGCCGGCCACCGACGCCACGCCCGCGGTCTGACGGTGCTCGTCGAGCGATTGCTCCAGCATCCGGGATTCGAGCCCTCGTTCCACTTCGAGCAGCACCTCGGGATTGGCCTGCTCGAGATTGACCAGGCGGCGCACCACTTCCACCTGCAATTCGCCGTCCAGCGTCGCCAGCATGTCGGCCGCGCGCTCGGCGGGCAGATGCGAGATTACCAGGGCGATGGTCTGCGGATGTTCGCCTTCGAGCAGCGGGCGAAGTTTTTCGCCCGAGGCGGCGCGTAGCAGGCGAAAATGCGGGCTCGGCGGCGTGTCGTGGGGCTTGTGGCCGGCGGCCTGGCTGGAGAGCTGCAACTCGACGGCTGGCGAAGGCGGATTCGGCGGGCGTTTGTCCGGCGTGGAATCGCGCGCAGCCCCGGCCTGACCGGCCTCGGCCGCGGCAAAGGCCTGCACCACGGCCGCTTGTTCGGCGGGATCGAGCGCGCCC
>DATCFX010001500.1:0-1639 GCA_036509275.1 Pirellulales bacterium
AAACCGGCTGCCGAAGCGCCGCCGGCCGAGCCGGTTGTCGATGAAGTTCCGCTGATGACCCGCGAGTTCTTGGAACTGCGCGAGTACAAGGGTCCCGATGGCGTCATGCTGCCGATCGAACTGAATCGCTCGGCGCGGACGCAGATTACGCGGATTCTCAACGACGGCAAGTTCACGCTGGCGGACGACGAAAAGTTGTTCGACGATTATTATCGCTTCCGCATTGCCGAATTGACGTGGACCGAAAACCTCACCGACCTGCCCAAGAAGCGCGGCGTTTTCAAAAAGAACGACCTGTCGATGTCCGGCCGCGCCGCCGAGCCTGAGGTGCATGCGAAACTGAATAAGAAACTGCTCGACGTCCTGCCGAACATTGCCCTCAAGGACGCCTACCATCCGGTGGTCCGCTTCAACTGCATGCTGCTGCTGGGTACGCTCGATCAGACCGAGCCGGCGATCGGCGGCGTGGGGGCGTTGCCGCTGCCCGAGGCTTTGGTCAAGCTTAAAGAAGCGGCCGCCGACGCCGCGCAGATCGACGCGGTGCGGATCGCGGCGATGGACGGCATTCTGCGGCATTGCGAGTTGGAAGTGGCCGCGCCGATGCGCAAGGAACTGGTGCCGGTGCTGCAAGCCATCATCGCCGAAAAGAAGCCTTCGGCCGCCGGCACGCCGGCCGGGCAACTCTGGCTGCGGCACCGCGCGGCCCAGGCCCTGACCGAGATGGCGGCCAAATGGCCCGAGGCGAACCAGTCCGACGCTGTGAATGCCTTGCAGCAACTCGTCGCCGATGAAGACGCGGCGTTTATCTTCCGCGCGGACGCGGCGCAAGGCATTGGCACGCTGCAAAAAGGTGTGTTCAAAGACGGCCCGGCGCTGCGCGACCTGTCGACGTTGATCGGCCGGCTGGCCATCGGCATCGCCACCAAGGCGCCCGTGCCCGATGCCGGCAAAGTGAACAGCGAAAACCTGACGTATTGCCTGTTGCGGGCCAACGCGGCCCTCAAAGGGCAGGATACTGGTCGCGGGCTGGTGGCTGCCGCGGTCGAGCCCTCGACGCGGAAGTTCGTCACCGATCTGGCCAACAAGATCGATGGCCTGATTTCCACCGCCAACGATCAGCGGCTGAACGATTCCGATCGCACTGTGCGTTTGGCCGACGAGGCCGACCGGCTCAACCAGTGGCTGGAAAAGAGCCGCACCACGCTGGCCGGCGCGAACTGATGCACGACGTATCGTAGCGGAAGTCGTGAGACCTCCGAAAACCTGGCGACGTGTTGTAGCGGAAGTCGTGAGACTTCCGGAAACTTGGCGGCATGTTGTGTTGTAGCGGAAGTCGTGAGACTTCCGGAAACTTGGCGACGACGCCTCGGAGTTTGCACGAATTCCGCTACTGTGACATGAATCATCCCGGCCAAGGCCCCACTGCCCGCCGCCCATAGACGCCCCGATTTTTACCAGGCAAAAGGATTTGCCCGTGGTTGCTGGCCAATGGAAAGTGCGGGCCCTGGCAATCGCCTCGTGTGCGGCATTTTTGTCGGCGCCGGGCTGCCAACGCTGGACCGGCATGGCCGGGCTGCGCGGGCATCCGCTAGACGTGGCCGCCAAGCCGGATGCCGCGGCCGCGGCGAAAGCGTCGCCG
>DATCFX010001501.1:0-2431 GCA_036509275.1 Pirellulales bacterium
GCTTGCCCACCAGCCCGTCGGGCCGCAGCGCAAACGCCTCGATGCGCATGGCGCCTTGCCGGGGTGCCGGGCCGCTGGGGTCATTGCGGTCGGGGCCGTTGTCGTGCTCGGCGACGTACACCACCCGCTCGTCAGGGCTCAGCGCGATGCCGTTGGGCTTCGAGACGTCGTGGGTCAGTTCAACGACCGTGCCGCCGGCGTCGAGCCGATAGACCGCGCGGTGCTCGAGCTCGCGCGGCTCGGCGCCCAGGTATTTTGGGTCGGTGAAATAAATTCGCCCCAGGTGGTCGATGCACAGATCGTTGGGGGCATTGAAGCGTTTGCCCTGGTAGCGATCGGCCAGCACGGTGCGCAGTTTGGTCCGCACATTCCAGCGGGCAATGCCCCGGCCGCCGCCATCGGCACCTTCGCAGGCGACCAGGTTGCCTTGCGGATCAAAAGCCAGACCGTTGGACTTGTGACTGTCGCCCGTGAAGTCGGTCGTCTGGCGGCTGCCGGGATCCCAGCGCAGGATCATGCCGCGGTCGGCGCCCTCGGGAATATCGGAAAAGTAGATCGAGCCATCGGGCGCCGCAGCCGGGCCCTCGGTCAGGCCGCCGTGGATGGCGGCCGTGCGCGTGAACAGCCATTCGAGGCGCGCCTGCGGAGAAACAATCCGCTCGCCGCTGGGCGGCGGCAGATCTTTACCGTTGGCCACGCCGGTAAGCAACAAAGCCATCGCGAGAGTGCAATTCATGAAAGCGAGTCTCGGAAACGTGATAGGATCGCCCGAAAAATAACTTCCGTATTTCCCGCCCCCTCACCCTGCCCTCTCCCGCAAGGGAAGAGGGGCCGCGGAGAAGTTATTTTTCGGTCGATCCATAGTCGGTCAATTGATGACTTCGAGAGCGGGCAGCGTTTCCTTGAGCGACTCGATGGCGCCGTCGCCGACGTCGGTCGTGCCGACGTTGAGCCATTCGAGGCCTTGCAGCGCGCCGAGATACTCCAGGCCTGCGCCGGTCACCCGGGTGTCGTCGATGTTGAGCATTTTGAGGCTGTGGAAATGGGAGAGCTCGCGCAAGCCGGCGTCGGTGATGTTGGTGCCGCCGATGCCGAGATAGCTGAGATTCTTCAAGTCCTTCAGATGCCCGATGCCGGCATCGGTAATGGTCGTATTCTTGAGGCTCAGCCAATTCAGGTTTTGCAGTTTCGCGATGCTGGCCAATCCGGCGTCGGTGATCGCCGTGCCCTTGAGTCCCAACCAACTGAGTTTGGTCAGCGGTCTGAGATGCTCGAGGCCGGCGTCCGTGATCTTGGTGCCGCGCAGGCTGAGCGTGTGCAGTTGCTTGAGCGGCTCCAACGACGCCAGCCCGCGGTCGGTAACCCGGGTGGCGCGCAAATACAGGATCTCGAGCGACGTCAGACGCGCGAGGTTTCGCATGCCGTCATCGTTGAAGCGGGTGGCGAACAGGTCGAGTTCTTCGAGGTGCCCGAGCTTTTGCAGGGCGTCGAAGCCCGAACCATCGATGCGCGTGCCGCTGACATCCAGCCGGCGCAAATGCGTGAGTTGGCCCAATTGCCGCAAGCCGGCATCGGAGATGGCCGTTTGGGCTAGATCGAGTTCGCGCAATTCGTGCAACTGCCCAATCACGGCCAGTCCGGCATCGGTGATCCGCGTGCGCGCCAGGTCGAGCGAACGCACGTCGGGCAATTGCTTGAGACGCTCGAGATCGCCGTCGCGAACATTCGCGGCGTGCAAATCAACGTGCGTGGCCACATGGTCGTTGACCTTCGAGAGCGACACCCGGCCGCCCAGTCCGGCCAATTGCCGCATTGCCAGCTTGCCCGGTTCCGGGGCCGCGGCCCAAGTCGCCGCGCCGGCCAGCGACACGATCATCGACGCGCAGAACCACGGCAGACGTTGCATCGCGGGCGATCTCCAGGCGGCCATTCCGACGGCAGTGATAGCATTCTATTGCAACCGCACGAGGCTCACCAGCGGCCGACTGCGAGGCGTGCGAGCACGGACTCCTCCACTTTCAGAACCGCGCTAATAATTGCCACACGACCACCGCCAGACCCACGGGGATGCACCACCAGGCGAACCAGGCGAGATGCCCCTGGTTGAGCCAGCGCAGCAACAGCTTGAGCGAAGCGATGCCGACGATGAACGAAACCAGCACGCCAAAGGCCAGCGGTCCTGCCGGTTCTGCGCTGCCGCTGGCCAACAGTTTAATGCTCGCCAGCGTCGCGGCGCCCAGAATCGCCGGAATCGCGAGCAAGAACGAAAACGTGGCGGCCGAATCGCGCCGCAAGCCCACCAGCAGCCCGGCCACGATGGTCGTGCCGCTGCGCGAAATGCCGGGCAACAAGGCAAACGACTGGCAGCAACCGATCAAGAAGGCCTGCGCGTACGTCATCTGCGCGTAGTCCACCTTGCCGCGCTCGACGC
>DATCFX010001502.1:0-9282 GCA_036509275.1 Pirellulales bacterium
CGCGTGGCCGAGCCGACGCAATAGCAAGTGCGGACTTGCTTTTGGGCCGGCGGTGGGCGTTAATAGTCGGAGTCGATCTTCCCGCCTGGATTGCCCGCCGAAGCTTCATTTCGCTTTTCCGAAAGGTTTGCACGCGCATGCATTGCAAGAGAATCGCCTGGCCCTTGGTCGTTGCTGCTCTTGCAATGTGGATGCTGGGGGCCGCGCCCGACTCGGCTCGGGCGGACGAGGCGCCGAACACGCTGAGCGACGCGGAAGCGCAAGCCGGCTGGAAGCTGCTGTTCGATGGCCAGACAACCAGCGGCTGGCGAAATTTTAAAAAGCCGGACATCAGCTCGGGCTGGAAGGTCGAGGACGGAGCGCTGGTCCGCGCCGAGAAGGGGGCGGGCGATATTATCACGGACGGCCAGTACGATGCGTTCGAGCTGGTGCTCGACTACAAGATCGCGCCGGCCGGAAACAGCGGCCTGATGTACCATGTGAGCGAGGAAGCCAAACGCCCGCCGATGGTCGGCCCGGAAGTGCAGATTCAGGACAACAAACTCGGGCACGATCCGCAACTGGCCGGTTGGCTGTATCAGTTGTATCCTTCGAAGGAGGACGCCACGAAGCCGGCCGGCGAGTGGAACCATTTGCGGATTCTGATCACGCCCGCGAAGTGCGAGCACTGGATGAACGGCGTGAAGTATTGCGAATACGTGATTGGCAGCGACGACTGGAACGCGCGTGTGGCGAAGAGCAAATTCGCCGCGTGGCCGATGTTCGGCAAGCCCACGCGTGGTCATATCTGCCTGCAAGACCACAACAGTCTCGTGTCGTTCCGCAACATCAAGATCCGGCCGATCACGGCGGCGTCGCGGTGAGAGCAGCCCCGCGGCCGCGGCCACCGATCGCGGCTTTATGAAAGGTGATTCATGATCAAACGTAGTTTTCGATTTGCCCTGCTGGTCGCCGGTTCCAGCGCGATGGCTTCGAGCGCCCTGGCGGCCAGGCTCCCGCCGGTTCCGAACAAGCCGATCGCGGAGAAGAAGGAACTGCTGTTCGCCGACGACTTCGAAGGCGCGAAACTGGCCAAGGTCTGGCACAAAGTCGTGCCGACATTCGCCGTCGAGGGCGGTGCGCTCAAGGGGACGCAGACGCGGGAAAAAACCATTCCGGCCGCCAATGGCAAGCCGGAAATCCGAGCACACGCGGCCGTGTATGGGCTGGAAATTCCCACCAAGGACAGCGTCGTCGAAGTGCGGATTCGCTTCGAAGGGGCTTCGATGATCGACGTCGAGTTCGACGACCGCAACTACACCGGCTCGCACTACGGCCATCTCTGCCGGGCCCAGGTCCGCCTGAACGGCGTGACGCTGATCGACGAACGCGATGGCACCATGCGTAACGACATCCGTGCCATGAACCAGGACCCGGCCCGCAAGGCGGAAGCCGCCAGGCTCTTGGTCGGCCGGCGCGTGACGTATCCGATACAGCTCGAAGCGGGCAAGTGGTACACGCTGGTGGTCGAGACGGCTGGCGATCAAATGCGGGTCACGATCGACGGCAAGCCGGCCGGCTATCTCAAGAGCTCCGGCATCGCGCATGCCACCAAGTCTAAGATCGAGCTGGGCGTGGCCGGCAAAGACGGCCTGCTGGACGACATCAAGGTCTGGGAGGCGGCGCCGGCCGCGGCATCAGCGTCAGCACCGGCAGTGCCTTGACCGCCGTCGCCGCAGCTACGCCGCGAGCCCGATGGCCGGCGCTGCCGAGAATCCGATGAAATTGCCACTCGATCCGCGAAAAATCGAAATGCTCGACGAGGCAATGGTCTCGCTGTTGCGGGCGAAGTCACTGGTCCAGCGGCTGGCGATGGGCTTTGATTGCAATCGGACGGCGCGGCTCGTCATCGCGGGGCATTTGCGAACGTTGCGTCCCGATTGGCCCGAAGAGCAGGTGCAGGCCGAAGTCGCTCGGAGAATGCTCCTTGGAACAGATTGAGCTTCTGCGATATGCGCTTACGGCACTCGATGCCCTCGGCGTCGAGCACATGCTCGTCGGGTCAATGGCCAGCATGGCCTATGGGGAGCCTCGCATGACGCGCGATATCGACATCGTTGTGAAGCTGGCGGCAGGGCAGGTCGACGCGCTGTGCGAAGCGTTTCCATCGCCGGAATTCTATGTCAGCCGAGATGCCGCGATCGAGGCGGTACGGCGGCGGAGCCAATTCAATGTTATCCATCCGACGTCTGGCAACAAACTCGATTTGATCGTTTCGCGAGACGACGCCTGGGGGCGGGGCCAACTCGCTCGACGCCGCACGGTTGCGCTGTTGCCCGATCTTGCCGCCGCCCTGGCGGCTCCCGAGGACGTGATCCTGGCCAAGATGGCGTACTACCGAGAAGGCGAGCACGAGAAGCACCTGCGCGACATTGCATCGATGTTGAGAATCAGCGGCGAAATGATCGATCGCGACTACATTCGTGATTGGTCCGGGCGCCTGGGGCTGCTGGATATTTGGCAAGTCATCGCTAGCAGGCTGGGCGACTAGCGCAGCGGAAGCCGGCCCACTGCCTCGAACGGGCGGGATTTGCAGGTTTTTCCGGTTGTAGCGGTCCGATGAAAAATAACGAGTGCGGCCGCGCTGCGCGCAGGCAGCGTCGTTTTTGTCGCCAGGACAATGCAAACTCCGGAAACCGCCTGTCGCCCGATGGTTTTTCACGTTCCATCTCTCGCGATCCGCGATCGACGCAAGCGGCGGCACGCGCTGTGGCGGCACGCATGCGCGGGCCTGCTGCTGGCTGCTGGCTTGCTGGGCGCGCAACCGGCGCGGGGCCAGCAGGCGTTCAGCCCGGCAATGCCGGTACAGCAGCGGCTGCCGCCGGTGACGGCGGACCGTCAGGCGTTTTCGCCCGAGGCGATTCTGCCGTCGTCTGCCAGCACGCCGCTGCCGATCAACCTGGCGACGGCGATGCAGCTCGGCAACGCGCGTGGACTGGACATTGCCTTCGCGACGCAACAGGTGCAGCGGGCGGCGGCGCTGCTGGCGCAGAGCCAGGTGCTCTGGCTTCCCACGATTTACATGGGCACCGATTACTATCGGCACGATGGTCAGTTGCAGGACATCGTCGGCAACGTGTACGGTACCAGCAAGCAGGGTTTTGCGGTCGGTGGCTCGCCGTACCTGGTGTTCTCGGTGAGCGACGCGATCTTCAGCCCGCTGGCGGCGCGGCGCACGGTCGAAGCGCAGCAGGCCGCCAGACGTGCGGCGGCTAACGACAACCTGCTGGCGGTGGCGGAAGCCTATTTCGATATTCAACAGGCGCGGGGCGAACTGGGCGGCGCGCTCGACTCGGTGCGACAAGCCGAACAACTGGTGAACCGGACCGAGCGGCTCGCCCCGGAACTGGTGCCCGATCTGGAAGTCTCCCGCGCCCGCACGAATCTGGCGCAGCGGCGGCAGGGAGTGTTGACGGCGCAGAACCGCTGGCGCGGGGCTAGTGCCGAGTTGATTCGCGTGTTGCATCTCGACCCCCTGCTGACTGTGCGGCCAATGGAGCCGCCGGAGCTGCAAGTGCCGCTGGTGCCGGCCGATCGCCGCGTGGAGGAGCTGGTGCCGATCGCGTGGTTGAATCGACCCGAGCTGGCCGAACAGCGGGCGATGATCGCGGCCAGCGTGCAGCAGGTCAGACAGGAGCAATGGCGACCGCTGCTGCCAAGCGTCATGGTGCGCGGCTTCTCGACGCCCGTGACCGGCACGCTGGGAATGGGCCTGTTCGGTGGCGGCACCAACGGTTCACTCAGCAATTTCGGCCTGCGCGAAGACATCGACATGCAACTGCTGTGGCAAATGCAGAACCTGGGAATGGGCAATCGCGGGCTGGTCCGCCAGCGACAGGCCGAGCTGTCGGCCGCGCAGATCGAATGCCTGCGCGCACGCGACGTGGTGTCGGCCGACGTGGTGCAAGCCTACGCGCTGGCCCAAACCTCGGCCGAGCGCGTGCAACTGGCCGGCATGGAGTTGAAGAACGCCCAACTGGCGATCGACCAGGGCATGACCGGCTTGGACCAGACGAAACGTGCCGGCGACCTGCTGCTGTTGGTGGTCCGGCCGCAGGAGATGCTGTTGGCAATCCAAGCGCTCAACCAGGCGTATAACAACTATTACCAGTCCGTCAGCGACTTCAATCGCGGCCAGTTCCGACTCTACCACGCGCTGGGTCAGCCGGCCCGCGTACTGATCGACGAGCAACAGCGGCTGGCCAATGCGGCACCTTCCGCGCCGCCTGCCACCACGACGCAACCAAAGTAGCCGGCACACGGCGTGCGCCGGCTACTTTGGGCGGCCTGGTTTCGTCGTGGGCCCGGCTTGCAGCGTCTGGCCGTCGCTCAAGGCGGCCAGGTTGCCGACGAGCACTTGCTCGCCGCCGCCGATGGGCTGCCACGCGCCCGACTCTTCGGCGCCGCTGGGGTGCAGTTGCATTTTGACGACTTCGACCAGCCCGCCGCCACGCAGTCCGACTTCGAGCGGAGTGCGGACGGCGCGGCCAGCGACCAGCCGATAGCACAGCGTCTGGTTGCCCGCGGCGATCACGGCCTCGGCGGGCAGCGTCCACACGTCGGCATGCTGCACGTGGATCGTGGCCTGCACGTACATGCCGGGCAGGAGCTGCCCCTTAGGATTGGGCAGGTCGATTTCGGTTCGCAACGTGCGCGACTCGGGATTGAGCGACCGGGCGTTGCGCGTCACGCGGCCTTCGATCGCGTCGCCCTCGGCGCCTTGCACGCGCAGGGTGACGGGGTCGCCGTTTTGGATCCAGGCGGCGTCGACGCCGGGAATCTGCACGAAGACCCGCACCGGGTCGATCTGGTTGATGACGAACAGCGGCAGGCCCTTGGCGCCGCTGGCGGCCGGCTGCACGAAGTCGCCCGCGTTGACGCTTCGCTGCGTCACGACGCCGTCGTAAGGTGCGCGGATTTCGGCATAGGCCAGCATGGCTTTGGCGTAATCACGGCTGGCTTTGGCGGCGGCCGATTGGGCCTCGGCGACGGCCACGTCGGCCCGGGCCTTTTCCAGCACGGCCTTCGACGCCTCGTGACCGAGCCGCGCTTCGTCGACGTTTTCGCGATCGAGCACGCCGTCGCGGCTGGCGCGCTGAAGCCGTTCGAATTGCGATTTCGCACGCTCGATTTGGGCCTGTGCCGTGCTCACGGCGGCTCGGGCCTGGGCGATCTGTGCCACGGCCTGGCGCAGGGCCGCCTCCTTCTGCTCGAGATCGGCCGCCATTTCCGGCACGTACAGTTCGGCCAGCAGTTGGTCCTTGGCGACCGAATCGCCGATGTCGACGTTCCACTTTTCGATGTAGCCGTTGATTTTGGAATACAGCGGCGTCTGCTGATAGGCTTCGATGTTGAAGCCTGGCTGCTCGATCGCGCGGCGGACCGTCTTGCGCAGCGGTTTGACGATCCGCAGTTCGGACGATATCGCTTGCTTTACTGCGGGCGAGGCCTGGGGCCGCGAAGTGGCCGGCGGCTGGCCGCAGCCGGCAACCAGCATCAGCAGGGCGGCTCCGGCGACGATCGGCCCAGGCAAGCGCGGGCCGGCTGGCGGGGCTTCGTCGAAGTGATGGCTGTCGGGATCATCGGGATCGAGCGAAGGCGACGCGACGGATGCTCGGCCTTGGATCATGGCGAACAGGGCCGGCAGCACTAGCAGCGTGCAGAGCGTCGCGGCCAGCAGCCCGCCGATCACCGCCCGGCCCAGCGGCGCGGTCTGGTCGCCGCCTTCGCCCAGGGCCAAGGCCAGGGGCAGCATGCCGGCGATCATGGCGCAACTGGTCATGAGAATCGGCCGCAGCCGGTGCTGGGCTGCGTCCACCGCGGCATCGGCTGCCGTCGCGCCTACCGCGCGGCTGCGCTCGGCGAAGGTCACCAGCAGAATGGCGTTGGCCACCGCCACGCCCACGGCCATGATGGCTCCCATGAACGATTGCAGGTTCAAGGTCGTGCTGGTAACCAGCAGGCCCACGGCCACGCCCGCCAGCACGGCCGGCGCCGTGAGCACGACGACCAGGGCCAGCCGCCACGATTGGAAATAGGCGGTCAGCAGCAGAAAAATGACGACGACCGCCAGCAGCAATCCCGCGGTGAGCCCTTGCAAGACTTTACCGCCGGCCAGCGCCCCGAACATTTGCTGCATGGGCACGATCTGGCCGCGGACGTCGACCGCGACGCCGCGCGGGGGTTCGCCGGCCGCGCGCAGCGCGTCGGCAATGTGCGCGGCCACGCGGCCCAGATCCTCGCCTTCGACATTGGCCGTCATGCTCACGACCCGCTTCATGTTGTAGCGGTCGTATTCGCCGGGGACGACGCCCTCGCGGATGCGGGCCACGTCCTGCAGGAGCAACTGGCCGGTTTGGGCCGGGCGCTTGATCGGCACCAGCCCCACCTCGCGCGGCGCGTTCATTCGGCTGGTGAGAATTTCGACCTGCACCTGGTAGCCGATACCCGTGTTCGGGTCGCGCCAATAGTTGGGCACGACAAAGCGGCTGGACGAAGTGGCCGCCACCAGCGATTTGGCCACCGACTCGGTCGCGATGCCGCTGGTGCCGACCAACTCGCGGTCGACCTTCACTTCGACCGCGGGATAGTCCATCGGCTGCACGTATTGCAGGTCGCGTAGCGATGGGATCTTCGCTAGCTCGCGCTTCACCGTTTCGGCGTACGCCCGGCTCTCGGCCAACTTCGGGCCGCTGACTGCGACTTCCACCGGCGTCGGCGAGCCGAAGCTCATGACCTCGTTCACGATGTCGGCCGGCTCGAACGACAGTCTCAGCCCGCGGATGCGCTGGGCAATGGCCGCCGGCGGTAGGTCTTCCTCCGCCAGGCGGCCACGCAGCCATTGCGCCAGCCGGCCGGGCAGCTCGCGCCGCAGTTCCTCTTGCAGCCGCTTGGTGTTGATGCCGCTGTGCGGCTTGAGCGCCACGCGCAGCACGGCCTCTTCGGGCCCGCTGGTCCAGAGATATACCGTGTTGATGGGATAACTGGAGCCGATCAGGCCGATATAGCCTAGCGAGATGCTGACGTTGTCCGGTCCGGCCTTCTGCTTGATGGCCTCGAGCGCCTGGACGGCGAGCTGCTCGGTGATTTCGATGCGCGTGCCGGTAGCGGCGCGCAGGCGAAGCTGGAACTGGCCCGTGTCGACCGTGGGAAAAATCTCCCTCCCGACCTGGCCGCCCACAAGCCAAATCAGCACGGCGGCCAGCAGCAGGTAAGCCGGTGCCAGCCACGCCCGGCCTTGCACGGCCCCGCGCACCAGCCGCAGATACCCGTCTCGCATCCGCCCGGAGGAGGCCCTGCTGCCGGCGGCGGCCTCTGGCGGGCGAACATGCCGCAACAGCCACACCGACAGCACGGGCACAAACGTACTGCTCAGCACGTACGACGTGACCATGGCAAAGCCCACGGCCAGCGACAGCGGCACAAACAAGGCCCGCGCCGCCCCTTCCATGAAGAACGACGGAATGAACACGGCCAGAATGCAGAGCATGGCCAGCAGGCGCGGCACGGCGGTCTCTTGATTGCCGCGGCGTACGGCCCGGGCGATGCTGGGCGTATGTTCGAACTGCGTATGGATGTTTTCGACCTCGACCGTGGCCTCGTCCACCAAGATGCCGACGGCCAGCGCCAGCCCGCCGAGCGTCATCAGGTTGATCGTCTGCCCCGAGAGCCACAGGGCCACCAACGAGCCCAACAGCGCAAACGGGATATTGAGCACGACCACGATCACGCTGCGCCAGTCGCGCAGAAACAGCCACACCATCAGCCCCGTGAGCACGGCGCCCAGCAGCCCTTCGATGGCGACGCCCCACATGGCCCGCGTCACGTACGGCGACTGATCGAATTCGAAAGCGACCTTGATATCCTCGGGAATCGACGCCTGCATCTTGGCCAGGTTGCGCTTCACCTCGCCGACGACCGACAGCGTGGAGGCCTCGGCCCGCTTCGTTACCAGGATGTAGACAGCGCGGCTACCGTTGACCAGTGCATAGCCGACGGGAATATCGGTGCTGTCTTCTATCGTTCCCAGATCGCGGAGGTAAACGTCCGAACCGGGGCGGATGGGAATGTTGCCGAGATCGGCGGGATTGACGACCATCGCATCGATCGGCACGATCGGCATCTGGTCCTTGACGCGGATATTGCCCGAAGGACTGACCAGGTTGCCGGAGGCGACCGCCTGGATCACTTCCTCGGGCGACAGGTTGTAGGCCCGGAGCCGATCCGGATCGGTCCGCACCACGATCGTGCGCTGGTTGCCGCCGAAGGGGGGCGGCGCCGAAACGCCGGGCAGGCTGGCGAACATCGGCCGGACTTTGAACAGCGCCTGGTCCTGAATCTCGCCGATCGTTTTGGTGTCGCTGCGGAGCACCAGGTAGCCGACGGGCACGCTGCCCGTGTCGAACCGCATGATGAACGGCGGCACCGTGCCCGGCGGCATGAACGCGCGCGAGCGATTCACATAGCCGACCGTCTCGGCCAGGGCCTGGGCCATGTTGGTTTCGGGATGGAAGTAGAGCTTCATCAGGGCGGCGCCCTGGATGTTGCGGCTCTCGACGTGATGAATCCCGGAAATATAGAGAAAATGGTACTCGTAATAGTTGGTGATCAGTCCTTCCATCTGACCGGGATCCATCCCGCCATAGGGTTGTGCGACATAGACCACAGGCAGGTTGAGGCTGGGGAAGATATCGACTTTCATCCGCGTCGCGGCCAGGACGCCGCCGCCGACCAGGGCCGCGATGCCGACCATCACGGTGACGGGATGCCGCAGGGCGAAGACGATCGGGTTCCAAGTCATGCCGGCCGAAGCTCGCAATTGCCCGCGGAAATGAGGCGTGTGTGCCAGCATAGTCGTCTTGGCAAATAGCAGCAACGCGGATGGGCGGCACCGGCGGCCTCGCCGGCACCGGGAAAATGCGGGCGTAATGCCCCAATCGGCCTCTTGCGTCGACGGTCGGCCGCCTTTACGGTGGAACAAGCGGCCGAGTGGCAAAAGCCGCCCCACCCGCCGAATCTTACCGAACCGCAATCCCACCAATCCGACGCCATTTTTGGAGTCTTTCCCATGCGTTTGTTCATCTCCACGCTGGCCCTGGCCACGATCGCCGGGCTGCTGCCCTGCGTGGCCGCTGCGGCGACGCCGGCTCGTGACTGGCCTTCGTTTCGCGGACCGGACCGCACCGGCGTGGCCGACGAGTCGGGCCTGCTGAAAGAATGGCCGGAAAAGGGCCCGCCACTGGT
>DATCFX010001503.1:0-1118 GCA_036509275.1 Pirellulales bacterium
CCAGCAAACCGACCACCTTGTAAAAATTGTGGGTAATACACAGTCCTAAAGGACTGGGCTACGGAAATAAGCGGCGCAGGCCATTCACCTCGGGCGTCGCAATTCCCTACCCACTTTTGAGACGCCCACACGCTAGCAGCGCGAGTACTCGCTGCCACCGCCGGCATGCTGTCGGGCGCGGCAACTTGTCTTTCCAAAAGCCAGGGAATCAGTAGAATCGCCCGCTCGTTTCATCCGAAACGAATTAAGGCGAGATAACGGGCCCGCACCCGTCGCTGCGCACGTTCAGCGTACAGCCCAGGCAACGATTTATGCCGTTTAGCCGCAGGCCACCGAGCCTCGACGCTCAGCATGCCCTCGGGCCGCACCTGGCGGGCCGCGCCGTGGTGCCCGACCACGATCTGACGCTGATCATTCCGGCTTTCAACGAAGAGGCGCGGCTGCCGGCGACATTGCGCGGCGTGCGCGACTTTCTGGAGCCCAGCGGCCTCGATTATCGCGTGCTGGTCGTCGACGACGGCAGCCGCGACCGCACCTGCGAGCTGGCAGAACCCTTTGGCCGGCGATTTTCGACCCTGCGGCTGCCCGACCAGCGTGGCAAGGGCTGCGCGGTCCGCACCGGCGTGCTGCGATCGACCGGCCGCGTGGTGGCCTTCACCGACGCCGATTTGCCCTACGATTTGGCGGCCTTGGAAAACGCGTATCGACTGATTCAATCCGGCGGCTGCGACGTGGTGTTCGGCGGCCGCGACGTGGCCGGCTCGGTGGATCACGTACCGCGCCGCTGGTCGCGGCGGGCGGCGACTTGGGTGTTTCGCGAGTTGATTCGGCTGCTGGTCTCGCGCGATGTGGTCGACACGCAGTGCGGGCTCAAGGCCTTCAGCCGGCGGGCCGCTTACGACGTATTTTCGCAAGTGCGGATCGACGGCTTTGCCTTCGACGTGGAAGTCGTGTTCCTCGTCCATCGATTGGGACTGCACTATCGCCGCGTTCCCGTGTCGCTGGTCAACGAATACGCCTCGACGCTGTCGCTCAGCCGGCATGCCCTGCCAATGCTGCTGGATGTGCTGAAGCTGCAATTCCGCCGCCCGCTCGGTGGGCGGCCATTGTCGGCGGCC
>DATCFX010001504.1:0-2581 GCA_036509275.1 Pirellulales bacterium
GCACCCTGGCTTTCACGGCCGGCAACAACAACGTGCTCACCGGCACGGCCGAGGTGGTCGTCGGTTCGATGGCCATCAACGGCCAGGGCACCGTCACGATGAACAACACGAACAACTACACCGGCGGCACGGTCATCACCCGCGGCAGCACGGTCAACTTCAGCACCGGCACGGGCGCCACCAACTCGCCGTTGGGGACCGGCCCGCTCGATGTCTACGGCACGCTGACCGGCAGCAGCACCGACTCGCTCAATGGCACCAGCGCGCCCAGCAGTGTGACGATGCACGCGGGCAGCGTGCTGACGCTCGTCGGGGCCGCCGGGGCGGCCGACCTGCTCTCCGATACCGCGCCGCTGAACCTCAACGGCGGCACGCTCAACTACAGCGGCAGCACGAGCGAAACGATCGGCGCGCTGTCCTACAGCCTGGGCTCGTCGCTGAACATCACCACCACCGCGATCACCACGCCGACATTGGCGGCCCGCAGTGGCAACGCCACGCTGGTTTTGGGCCTGGCCAGCAGCGGCAAGCTGCTCGTCAGCGGCTCGACCGGCCCGGGCACCGGCGGCGTGCCGGCCCTGGTGAACACCAACGCCCCGACGGCCCAGCAAGTGTTGCCGGCCTACATCGTCAGCAGCACCGGCCAATTCATGACATACACGACCGCCGGCGGCTTTGCTGCCGTGGCGCCCAACAAGACGGCCTATGCCGCGGGGATCAACGCGGGCACCGATCTGTTGCAGCTCACCGCAGCCGTGCAGTTGGTCGATAATCCCACGGTCTGGAACCTGCAAACCAACAGCGGCATCAGCAACGCGGCCGGGCAGTTCAACACGATCACGATGGCCGGCGGCGGCTTGAGCGTGACGGGGGCGATCACGATTCAGCCGAACCTCGTGTTCGGCTCGGTCGCCACGCCCGCCGAGGCGTTTATCTTCAATTCCAGCGAGTTGGTGCTCGACGGCAACATCACGGCCAGCACCATCACCAAGTCGGGCGCCGGCAACCTGGTGATCGCCAGCGACCAGAACTACTCCGGCGGCTGGACCATCAACGGCGGCAACCTCTCGGTCAACACGCTGGGCGGCCTGGGCCTGACGGATCCCGGCAATGTCGTGACCCTGACCGGCGGCGGCACCAGCGGCAATGGCGACATCCTGACGTTCGGCGGCACCGCCAACAACGGCAGCGACCTGGTGACCAACAGCTCGGCGAATTTCACCTTCACCAGCGGCCCGATCGTCTCGGTGGACAGCAATACGATCAACGTCAGCTTCGGCACCAGCGGCGCCCAGGACCGCCTGGAAACCATCGCCCCGCTGGGCATGGAACTGCAAACCACCAACGGCGTGGGCACGCCGGGTATCGGCGACTCGCGATTGATCTTCAATCTCAGCGACAACGGCACGGCCGCCCTGCGGTCGATCGTCGAGGTCGGAGCCAGCGCCCTCGACCTGAGCTCGGCCACGACCGCCAGCAGCACGATCGTGACCGTCGGCAGCACCACCGGCTTGTATGTCGGCGAGCTGGTGGGCGGCGCCAACATTCCGGCCGGCGACACGATCGCCAGCATTGTCAACGGAACGACGTACACGCTCGCCACGGCCGCCACCGGCACCGGGTCCAATTCGCTGTCGTACACCAGCGCCTTGACCGTTGATCCCGGCCCCGGCAGCGTGCAAACGTATAACCCCATCACGGGCACCTATTCGCAAAGCGTGCCGCAGAACGTCGAGATCCAGGTCGACACGGCCAGCGTGCTGACGACCAACGGCGTGGGCGGCAACCAGGGCCAAAACAACAGCTCCGGCGTGTTGTTCCAGGGCCTCAACGGCATCGGCGAAGACATTACCAAGACGGGTCCCGGCTACATCTATCTGCCCAACTCCAGCGCCAGCAGTTGGCTCAGCGGCACGCTCACGATCGCCGAAGGCGCCGTACAGGTGGGCGCCATCGGCGCGGCCGGCGACAGCCACAGCACGATCAACGTCGAGCCCTACGGCGTGCTGGATATCGCCGCGGCCGGCTTCCGCTCTAGCGGCATCACGATCAACGAGTTGCCCGGCTCGGTCGAGCGGTGGAGCGCCAACGGTGCGGTCACCAATGGCACCGTCTACACCGGCGTCGACCTGCAAGTCAACGCCGACCAGACGCCGACCACGCCGACCACGATCACCATGAACGGCGGCTCGCTCGAAGGCTTCCTCCGCAACGACGGCAACTTGTCTTATGTGAACCACACGTTGGGCCCGAACCTGAATATCGTGATGACCGGGAGCATCGCCGTGGGTCAGAACTCGACCAACGGGGCCAACGGCATCGACAACGGCGAGACCTCGGCCGTGCTGTTCACCCCGACCACCCAGGGCTCGTTCAACAGCACGGGCGACGTGGTGCTCGATATCCAGGGCAACATCAGCGAGAGCGGCGGCTCGCTGTCGCTGACCAAGCAGGGTGCCGGCACCGTGTACCTGAGCGGCGCCAACACCTACTCCGGCGGCACCATCGTGACCGGCGGCGTGCTGGGCATCGGCCAGAACAACGCCATCCTCGCCGGCACGGCCTTGAGCGTCAGCGCTTC
>DATCFX010001505.1:0-2951 GCA_036509275.1 Pirellulales bacterium
CGATGCCCGACGCGTGGCCGATCGGCTGGGGATCAGCTTCTACGCGCTCGATTTCCAGGAAGAGTTCGGGCGGATCGTGGATTACTTCGTGTCGGAGTACACTTCCGGCCGCACGCCCAACCCGTGCGTGATGTGCAACAACTGGCTCAAGTTCGGCAAGCTGGTCGAGTATGCCGATAGCATCGGAGCCGAACTGGTGGCTACCGGCCATTACGCCCGGCTGACGGATGTGCCCGGCGAGCGCGTGCCGGCGCTGGTGCGCGGGCGCGATGCGAGTAAGGACCAGTCCTACGTGCTGTTTGGCATCGATCGCCAGGTGCTGCCGCGACTGTTGTTTCCGGTCGGCGGTTACGAGAAGCACGAGATTCGCACCCTGGCCCGCGAGGTCGGGCTGCGCGTGGCCGACAAGAAGGATAGCCAGGAGATTTGCTTCGTGCCCGCGGGGGATTACGCCGCCTTCGTCGATCGGCACGAAGGCGGGCTGGATCTGTCGGGCGAGATCGTGACGGTCGAGGGCCAGGTCGTCGGCCAGCATGGCGGGTTGCAGCACTTTACGATTGGCCAGCGCAAGGGGTTGGGCATCGCGCTGGGCGATGGGCCGCGCTACGTGGTGCGGCTGGAGCGCGAGGCGCGACGCGTGGTGATCGGCACGCGCGAGCAACTCGGCCGCAGCCGCTTCACGGTCGATCGGGTCAACTGGCTCGCTGAGCCGGCAGCGCGATTGGAATGCGACGTGCAGATTCGCTACCAGAGCCGGCCCGCGCCCGGATGCGTGACGATGCTCGAGGGCGGCCGGGCAGAAATCGAACTGGCCGAGCCGCGCGACGGCATCGCCCCCGGCCAGGCGGCCGTGTGGTACGCCGGCGAGCGCGTGTTGGGCGGCGGCTGGATCGAATAAGAGCCGAGAGCATGGCACGCTATTTGAGAATTGCGCTGGGCGCCCTGTGTACGGTGGCGTTGGCGCTCGCGCCCTGGCTGTTGCTCACCGCGCCGGGCTCGACGGGGCCCGCCGCGCTGCCGGCGCTGTGGCTTTACTGGACCGGCAAGCACCGCACGCTGATGCTGGAATTTCCTCGGCCGACGGACGTGGCCATCGGCGACGTGATCTACATGGCCGAAGGCGACCCACGGCACCCCACCGGGCTGCACCGGGTGGGCGAAATCCAGGATCTGCTGGCCGATGGCCGTTCGCTGAACACGCGCCGGGCCGACGTGGCCGAGGCTCGCGCGTTCATTTATCCGGCGGCGCCGGAACTGGGCACGCAACCGGCCGTGGTTTACGAGACCAAGCCGGATACGTTCGTGTGGGTTGTCGATGCGCTGCTCACGCCCGAGCGCAAAGCCCTGCTGCTGCGGGAATTGCAGATGGCCATCGACACGTATCGGGCCGAAATCGTGGCGGCCTTCCAGCCGGTAATCGAGCATAGCCTGCGCGATTTGCTGGGGGTGCTGGAGCAGGACTTGCCGCCGGCGATCGAGCGTCACCGGCCGGAGTTCGACGCTTTGGCAGCCCGGTATCGCCGCGACATTCTGAACAAGGACTTTTTGCCGCTGGTCAAGAGCGACGTCCTGCCAATCGTTCGCCAGCGGGCCGAGCCGGTCCTGCGCGAAGTGGGGCAGGAACTGTGGCAGCAGTTTTCGCTGTGGCGCTTCGGCTGGCGCTTTGCCTACGATCTATCGCCGCTGCCTGAAAAAAACCTGATGGATCGCGAATGGAACCGGTTCGTGGAACAGGACGCGCTGCCGGTGCTCGAAAAGCACTCGGATCAGTTCGTCAACCTGATCAAGGACGTTCTGCGCGACGTGTCGCGCGACGAGCGATTGCAAGCGGCCGCCCGCAACAGCCTCAACACGATCGCTAGCGATCCCGATTTGCGGCGCGCGTTGCGCGACCTGTTCGAGGAAGTGGTGGTGCGCAATCCGCACTTTCGCCAGGCGCTGGAGCGAGAACTGTCGGCCCCGGAGACGCGGCAGGCCATCGAAGTGGCGGCCCGCCGGCTGGAGCCGGCCATTCGCCGGGCCGGCGATATGATTGTCGGCACGCAGTCGACCGGCATCACGCCCGAGTTCGCCCGCGTGCTGCGGACCGAGATTCTCGACAAGGACGAACGTTGGTTCCTGCTCGAGCCGGGTGCGGACCGTGGCCCGCAGGCTTCTGGACGGCCGCTACGAGCGCAGGTTCGATACGCCGGACGCCAGTAAAGTCGACCGGAATCCAGCTTCTTCAGCAAGGTTAATCCGGAATGTCCGAAGCAGCTTCGCAGACCCCGGGCGTGGCGGTCGAAATCCAAGCGCTGACGCTTGTCGCCGGCCGGCGGCTGTTGCTCGATGCGGCGGCCGCGCGCTTCGAGCCGGGCGCGATCACGCTGGTGATGGGGCCCAGCGGGGCGGGCAAGTCGCTGCTGCTACGCGTGCTTGCCGGCCTGGTGCAGCCGGAGGGTTCGGCGATCAAGGTTAGCGGCCGACTGCTGCTGGATGGCCGCGCGTTGCCCCTCTCGGGCGAAGGCTTTAGCCAGGTGGGGGTAGTCTTTCAGAGCTTCGCACTGCTGGACGAACTGTCGCCGGCCGACAACGTCCATTTTGCCTCGGCACATCGCCGGGCGGCTGGACTCGGTCGGGGCGTCGGGCGGGAGCGAGACCTGCGCATGCTGGCCGATTTGGGCGTGCCGCTGGACGTACGCACGGCCCATCTGAGCGGCGGGCAGCGACAACGCCTGGCCATTGCCCGGGCGCTGGCTTATGACCCGCAAGTGATTCTCTACGACGAGCCGACCTCGGGTCTCGATCCGGCCACGGCGGCCGAAGTCGCACGGCTGATTCATGCCACGCACGTGGCTCACGGCAAGACTTCGATCGTCGTCACGCACGATGATCGCTCGCTGGTGCCGATCGCCGATCATGTCTATCTGCTCGACCCCGCTTCGCACCGGCTCGAGCCGATTCCGCGGGAG
>DATCFX010001506.1:0-5660 GCA_036509275.1 Pirellulales bacterium
TGTTTGGCTGGCCCAGCCGCGTGCTGGCCGCCATCGCCAGCCTGGCACTCGTGGCCCAGGTCTTCACCGGCCTGGTGCTCTGGTATCGCGGCCGCCAGGCACGCCGGGCAATGTCGCGAAAACCGGCCCGCCCCGACCAGCCCGCCGTGGTAGAGTAAATGCGGCCAGTCCATCCGCCGGAACTTCCTGCTCCCCCGCATTTTCTCTGTGCCTCTGTGGTGAAAACGAAACGCTTACTTGCGACCGCCGCCCTCTCGCCGCTCGTTCTTTTCGCGCTTGTGTCCGTCGTTCGACCGGCGCCCGCCGCGCCGGCGGCGGAAGATGTGACCGCCGCGGCCGCGCAACTCACGGCCGCATATCGCACGCGGCTCGAGGCCTTGGCCAAGTGGTGCGACGAGCACAAGCTGGCCGAGCAGGCGGCCCGGACGCGAGACTGGTTGCGGCGTCCGCAGCCGGTGACGCTCGAAATTCCGATTCTGCCCAGCAGCCCGGATTGGAATCCGCCGGCCGGTGCCTCGCCGGAAGTTCGCGAGTGGTGCGGGCGGTTTCGGCAGTTACGCGAAGAGCGGGGCCAGGAGCTATTCGAGCTGGCAAAGCAGGCCTTGAGCGGCCATCGGCCGACGCTGGCTTTCGAACTGCTCACTTCCGCGGTGCGTGAAAACCCGGATCATGCCGAGGGGCGGCGCATTCTGGGCTACGAGCAATTCGGCGGTGGCTGGCGCACGCCGTATGAGGCGACCCAGGCCCGCGCTCGCAAAGTGTGGCACGACAAGTACGGTTGGCTGCTGGCCGAGCGCGTGGCCCGCTACGAGGCGGGCGAGCGCTACGAGTTGGGTCACTGGTCGCCGGCGGCCGACAGTGCGCGCCGCCACGGCGATATTGTCCACGGCTGGGACATCGAGACGGAGCACTACCACGTGCGCACCGATCATAGCCTGGAAGAAGGCGTGCGGTTGGCCGCGCGGCTGGAGCGGCTGTATCGCGCCTGGCAGCAGTTATTCGTCGCGTATTATGTGAGCGAGGCCGAGCTGCGCCGGGCCTTTGCCGGCGGCACGATCGAGCCGCGCCGCCGGGTTCGCCACCAGGTGACGTACTTCCGCAATCGCGACGAATACGTGGCCGAGATGCAAAAAATCGATCCGCGCGTGGGGATGACCACCGGCTATTATTATCCCCCGCAGCGCAAGGCCTTTTTCTTTGTCCCCGCCGAGCCGGACGACAGCACCGTCTATCACGAAGCCACGCATCAGCTCTTCGGCGAGATGCGACCGGTCGTGCCGCTGCCGGGCCGCGAGGCCAATGCTTGGGTCTTGGAGGGCGTCGCCTGCTTCATGGAGTCGCTCGTCGAGCGCGACGGCTTTTGCGTGCTCGGCGGGGTGAATGCCGTGCGCTTAAGCGGCGCACGCCAGCGTTTGCTGGTCGACAGCTTTTACGTGCCGCTGGCCGAACTGGTGGGCTTGAGCATGGAACGCCTGCAAAGCGACCAGCGCATCCGCGGCTTATACACCGAGGCCTCGGGCCTGACCTATTTTCTGGTGTTCGACGGCCAGGGCCGCTTTCGCGACACGCTGGTCGCCTACCTGGTCGCCATCTATACTGGCCGCGACCGAACCGGGACCCTCGCGCAGCTCACCGGCAGCGACTATTCGCGGCTGGATGCCGAGTACCGGGCGTTTGTGCAATCGACCGCCACCGGCCGGAGCGATTGACCGCCGGCCGGTTGAAAATCAGGAATCGGATGCCGTGACTGCCGTGTTCGCATTGCTGTTGAGCGCGCTGACGATCGTCGTCCACGTGGCGCTGGCGATGGCCGTGTACGACGATGCCAGCCGCTTGGAAACCGGCCGGCTACAGCCGCTGGCCATTTCGCCGACCGTCTGGACATTGACGGCGCTATTGGGCGGCTTGCCGGCCGTGGCCGTGTATTGGGTCATTTATCATTCCAGCCTGCGGCGCTAAAACCGCACCGATCGAGTCGCCCATGCCCACCGCTCGCCCCTGGAAACTGGCCGAGACCAACTACGGCTACGTGAAGGAGCACCCCTACGAAGTGGCCGTGCTGCCGCTGGGCGCCACCGAGCCGCACAATCTGCACCTGCCCTACGGCACCGACACGCTCGAGGCCGACGCGGTGGGCGAGCAGATTTGCGCAGCGGCCCACGAGCGTGGTGCCCGCGTCGTGCTGCTGCCGACGATGCCCTACGGCACCGAAACCAACCAGATGAGTTTTCCGCTGGCGATGAACGTCAACCCGTCGACGCTGGCGCGCGTGATCACCGACCTGGTCGATTCGCTGGTCCACCACGGCATTCGCAAGATCGTGCTCTTGAACAGCCACGGCGGCAACGATCTCAAGCCGCTGCTGCGCGAGTTGCACGGCCGCGGCGGCTCGCAACTGTTTCTGTGCAATTGGTACCGCGTGCTGGCCGACGTCGAGCACGAAATCTTCGACGATCCCGGCGACCACGCCGGCGAGATGGAGACGTCGGTCATCCTGGCCTGTCACCCGCACCTGGTGGCCCGGCGTGCCGATGGCGGCCTGGCGGCCGACGAGGGGCGCATGGCCCTGACGCGGTTCGAAGCGGTGAATCGCGGCTGGGTGACGATCACCCGGCCCTGGCATTTGCTCACGACCAACAGCGGGGCCGGCAACCCCCACCCGGCGACGGCCGAAAAAGGCCGGCAGATGCTGGCCCGGCTGGTCGAGCGGCTGTCGGCCTTCCTGGTCGAGCTCTCGGCGGCCAAGCTGGACGAGCGGTTTCCGTATTAGGATCGAACGAAAAATAACTTCTCCGCAAACCCCTCGCCCCTTGCGGGAGAGGGCAGGGAGAGGGGCCGGCAAAAACGGAAGTTATTTTTCGGTCGATCCCTACTTTGCCGCGACGATCGCTCGCACGAGGCCGGGCACGGTGAACTCGGGGGCTTCGGCGGCCGGCGGCCAGCCAAGCTCGCGCAGCGTGGCGCTGGTGATGGGACTGATGCTGGCCAGGCGGGCATGGCCGAGCAGCGGGCCGTAAAGCCGCACGAGCGATCGGGCAATCGCCGAACTGGTGACCGTGATCCAATCGATCCGGCCATCGGCCAAAGCGGCCGCCGTGTCGGGATCGGGCTGCTCGACGTCCTGGTTGCGGTAGGCGACCACCTGGTCAACCGTGGCGCCGGCTGCGGCCAGTTGCTCGGCCAGCACTTCGCGGCCGCGGCTGGCTCGCACCAGCAGCACGCGCCGGGCACCGGCACCGACAAGCGCATCGGCCAGGGCCTCGGCGCGATATTCCGGCGGCACGAGATCGGCCCGCAAGCGGTAATCGGCCAAGGCCTCGGCGGTGCCAGGACCCATGGCGGCCAGCTTGAGCGGGCCCAAGCGGCGCAGATCGCCGCCGGAGGCTTCCAGGCGGTTGAGCAGGAAGCGGACGCCGTTGGCGCTGGAAAAGACCAGCCAATCGTAGTCCGCCAGCCGCGCTAGCCGCGCATCGACCGGGCCCCAATCTTCCGGCGGCAGGATTTCGATGGCCGGTTGCACCCGCACCTGGGCACCGAATTCCTCGAGCAGGTCACGCGCGGCCGCGGCCTGATCGGCCGGGCGCGTGACGAGCACCCGCGTGCCCCACAGCGGCCGGCCCGTGAACCAGCAGGCGTGCTGATCCCAGGCCACCACGTCGCCGACGATCACGATGGCCGGCGGCCGCAGATGATGGCTTGCGACCAACTCGGCCAGGGTGCCAAGCGTGCCGTGCAGCGTTTGCTGATCGGGCCAGGAACAGCGGCGAACGACAGCCACCGGCGTGTCGGCCGGCTTGCCCGCGGCCACCAGTGCGGCCGACCAGGCCGCGGCGCTGGTCACGCCCATGTAAAACACCAGCGTCCCGGGAAACGTCGCCAGGGCCGCGTAATCGATGGCCGCGGCCGGCTTGTCGTCCTGTTCGTGTCCGGTGACAAAGGCCACGGCGCTGGCCAGCTTGCGATGCGTGAGCGACACGCCGGCATGGCTGCCGGCGGCCAAGGCAGCGGTGATGCCGGGTACGATTTCGAAGGCAATTCCGGCGGCCACCAGGACTTCGACCTCTTCGGCCGCGCGGGCAAACACGGCCGGGTCGCCGGCTTTCAGCCGCACCACCGTGCGGCCGGCACGGGCCTCGTAGACGAGCCGGCGATTGATCTCGTCCTGCGAGAGGATGCGGCCGCGGCCATGCCGCCCCAGGCATACCAGTTCGGCTCCGCCGCGGGCGTGCTCGAGAATCTGCGGGTTGACCAGGTAGTCGTAGAGCACGACATCGGCCCGAGCCAGGCAGTCGCGGCCGCGGAGCGTCAGCAGCCGGGGGTCGCCCGGGCCGGCCCCTACCAGGTAGACGCGTGCCAGCGGTTGGTCGGGCTTGGTGTTCATTGGGTCTGGAAGCGGATTATGCCCGAGCGGCGGCCGGAGGCAAGCGAAAGCCCACGGAGTCCCACGGACCACAGTCCGTGGGCTTGCTGCGGCGCTACGTTGTCAGGCTCCCGCCAAGTGGTACATTAGGAAGTTGCGGCACATCGGGGATTTGGCTTTCCCTTTTTATTAATTGTCACCGAGCTTGGCCACCTATGGCAACCAATCCGACTCCCCCGCCGGCCGACGAGCCGGCCGGCAAACAGCCCATGCCCGCGGCCAAGCGCCGGCGGCTGCAACAATGTTTCGAGCAAGGGTCGAAGGTCGGCGCCAAGGGCAACTTTGACTACGCGACGGAAATGTTCTCGATCTGCGTCAAGGAAGACTCGGGCAATCCGCTGTACGTCAAGAGTTTTCTGACCAACCTGCAGAAGAAGTACGCCAACAATAAAAAAGGCGCGTCGTTCGCCGGCATGAAAACGGCCGGCACCAAGGCCTCGATCAAGAAATCGGCCTTGCAAAAGGACTGGCAGGGGGTGATCAACACCGGCCTGGAGGTGTTGAAGATCAATCCCTGGGACACGTCCGCGCTGACCGAGATCGGCCGGGCCTGCGAAATGCTCGAGTTCGACGAGAGCCAATTGCTCTACATGCGGCTGGCGCTGGACGCCGATCCGGCCGACGTGGAGGTGAATCGCGTGGCCGCGCGGGCACTGGGGCGCACCGGCAATTTCGACGAAGCCATCGGCTGCTGGCAGCGCGTGACCAAGGCCAAGCCCGGCGACGAAGAGGCCAACCGCTCGATCGGCAACCTGGCCGTCGAAAAAACAATTCAAAAAGGTGGCTACGAAGGGGCCGAAAGCACCAAGCAGGTCCGCAAAACTAAGATCGTGCAGGACGACGAAAGCGACAAACGGCTGACTCCGCAGCAACAGCTCGAACGGGCCATCAAGAAGAATCCCGCCGACGTCGAAAAGTACATCGAGCTTTCCGATCTGCACCAGCGCGAAGAAAACTTCGCGGCGGCCGAAGAGGTGCTGACGCGGGCACTCGAGGCTTCGGGCGGCAACGTGCAAATCCGCGAGCGGATGGAGGACGTGCAGTTGCGGCGGGCCCGGCAGCAACTCGAGATGGCCGAACAGAAGGCCAAGGCCGAACGCACCGACGCGGCCGTCAAGCTGTACCAGGATCTCAAGGCGGACCTGCTGAACAAGGAGATCGTGGTGTACGGCGCCCGTTGCGAGCGCTACCCGGCCAACCTGGGCTTCAAGGTCGAGTTGGCCATGCGGCTGGAAAAAGG
>DATCFX010001507.1:0-5383 GCA_036509275.1 Pirellulales bacterium
CTGTGGTTCTCGCCAGACGTTATTGATTCCAGATTCGCACTTGAACTTGGCTCGCAGCATTGACCATTCCGCGGTGCTGATGGGACGACGGCCGTCTACGCTGAAATATGGCCTCCCCTCCTTCGCCCCGTGCTTATTCGCATAGTCAGCCAGCCGCGCGAACGCTTCAGGGGGTGGGTAATACCAGAGATGGTCAGCCGTGAGATATTTCCGCGTGGCCGCGTTCAGCACGCCGCAGGCTTGATTTGAAGCGGATAGCGGCAATCCGCTGCGCATCCACTCGTATCGAAGCCAATCCTGCATCGATAACGGACGACCATCGACGGTAAATCGTGCCGTTTTTGTGTACTGCACGCATACCTCGGTCACGACTGGGAATTTTCGTAGTGTCTGGGTGTTGCAGTTGCCGGCAACGTGCCCCATGCCCTTATCCCAAATGTTGCAGCAACGATATTCCCAGTCGAGCTCGGCGAGTAACCCATGCACCGTCGCCCAGCCGAGTTCTGTTCCCCAGAACCAAAGCGTTGTTTGCGGGGTGGAATATCTTGACCATGCTTCTACGTGCGGCCTGTACCAAGCCGCCAGGTTATCGGCGGTGTGGAGGTCGCCAGGGAAGCCTGACACGCCATATGGCCCGTCGGCAACGATGCACACGGGCGAAGGCCACTTGGCGTAAAGCTGTTCGGCGTAATTGAAGTGCAGGCTGGCATTGCCGCGCTTGAAGACTTTCGTGTCCATCCGATAATCCTATGCTGTGTGCCATGCGTTCGCCGGTCGGGCGTTCAATCGCATTCTACCGGGATAAGACTACGTCGAATAGCTCGCCAAAGCTCCAGACGTGCCCACCGTTTCAGATGTGGTAGACCCAGTGGCCGCTGGGCGGGTCCCTCGGCTTCAACCGGCGCCGAAAAATTCGCGCGCAAATCGCCATCGCACCTGCCGCCACCGCGGCCGGCAACATGGCCGCCGACGTGGCCGAGCGGATATCCAGCAGGAACAACAGACCGACATACAGCAGCAGCCCGCCGAAGATCGGCCGTAGCACGTGCTGCGGCAGATGCGGGGCCAGCCACGCGCCGCTGGATGCTCCGACCACGAACCCCGTGGCGATGCACGCCACGACCGGATAACGCACCAGCCCCGCTCGATGGTAGACCAGGGCCGCAAAAATCAGCACCGGCACCGTCAGCACGGCCAGGCTCGTGCCCTGGGCCTCGAGCTGGCTGAACCCGAACAGCAAGATCAGCCCGGGCACCAGCGCGATTCCGCCACCGATGCCCAGCGTTCCGCTCAATAATCCGACGGCGATGCCAAACCCGATCAGGCCTACGACAGGCATGGGACGTTTCTCCAGATCTCCCGCGGCGGCGTCGCGGCCGCTGCGATTCAGATGCAATACTCCAGGACTTCCACTTCCGGCTGAATGGGCCACGCCTCCACCGCGCGCTGGTCGGCCGACAGCTCGTCGAGCAAAACCTGAGCCACGCGAAACGCCTGGCTGCGCAACTCCGGCACAGCCGTCGTTTCCCACAGCACGCCCTTGACCAGCGGACCCATCGCGTACAAGCAGGACGAGCGGCTGCCGTCAGGCTCGACGACCGCGAAATCCGCTTCAATTTCGACGCCCATGTCCAGCGCGTCGACCTGCACCCGTCCGCTGCCGAGCAGCTTTTGGAGCAGCGGGGCCGCGACGGCGGAAAAACTCGCGCACGGGCCGGTGCAATTGATGACCAGGCCGGCTTCAATCGTGCGCTGCCGGCCGGGCGCATGTTCGACGACGACGCCCACGCCCTGCCCCGTGCCGTGCAATCCGCAAATGCTGCCTTTCACCACGCGTAGCGCACCGTCGGCGATGGCGGTCGAAAGTCGCTGGTGAATTTGCTGTGCGATGCGGTGCCGCGTCACATTCCAACGTGCGGCGTGCAGCCGGCAGAATTCGCGCTTCTCGTCGAGCGACAGATTCTGCCACACGCGTTGCGTATGCGGTCGCAGCTTGTCGACAACGATGGCGGGGTTCGCCCCCAGCCCGCGCAGCCGCCCACAATGCTCTTCGACCAGTTCGACCAGCTCCTTCAGTCGCAGCGTAGCGACGCCCGGCGGCGGAAAATCTGCGTACTCGATCCCGCGGAAGTGCGACAGCGGCAAGATTCCATGGCGCGACACGGCCGTCAGCGGGCCTTGCCAGCCGTGCGCCTGGAGCGTGAGAAACGCGTCGACCATCGTCAGCCCCGCCCCCAGCAGCACGACCGGTTCGCTCTTGTCCGGCAGCCGGCTGCTCCAGTCCTGCCAAGGGTTTTCGACATACCGCGGATGATGAAACCCCGCGGCGGCCGTCGGCATTTCGGCCGGCGGCTGGTTGCCGGTGGCCAGCAGCACCTTGTCGGCTTCGATCGTCGTGCCGCCGGCCAGCAGCACGTCGGCACCGTGCTCGCGCGGCAGGATGTCGACGGCTTCGTCGTCGACGATTTCGATCCGCACGCGCGCGCCGGCTTCGGTCGGCCGCCAGTAGCGCAGCAGCAGTCCACGGAGATAGTCGCCGAAGACGCGCCGCGGCACGTACGTCTCGCGCAGCTCGGCCTCGGGCACTTCGGCATATTCGCTTCGGGTCTGCAACCACTCGACGAAATGGTGCGGATGATCGGCCAGCGCCGACATATTGCGCGCCGCGACGTTCAGCAGGTGTTCGACTTGCCGCGTGCTGTAGGCCACGCCCCGACCGACCGGATAGCCGCGATTGATCAAACACACGCGCAGCGGCGACTCACTGAAGCGGGCCAGGTTCACGGCCGTTATCGTGCCGCTGAAGCCGCCGCCGATAATCGCGATCGTTTTCACGGTTGACCTCGTTATCGCCATGCTCAATCGAGTTCCTTGATGAACAAGTTGCGGAACTCGACCGGGTCGTTATGGTTTTGCAGGGCAATGCGCCCACGCGGCGGCACGCCGGGCAGCACGGCGCGGTCGATCACCGTTTCGCCATTCAAGACGACGCTGACCCGGTCGCCGCGCATCGTGATGACAAAACGGTTCCACTTGCCGGGCGGATGGTCGGCCTGCTTTTTCGGCACGCACGCCTGGCGGATTTCGATCGGCAGCGTGCCGTCTTTGTGGTAGTCGTTGATGTCGCCCGAGCCCATCGGCTGGCTCCAGATATTGACCTGGCTGCGCGTGTTGCCGCGCAAATAGATGCCGCTGTCGCCGGCATCGAGCAGCGCGCGAAACCGCGGCTTGCCATCTGGGCCCCGGACGAACATGCCATCGGGCGTGAACGCCGGCAATAGCTTCCCCTCGGGCTTTCGGGTCAGGCGCCAGTCGGCCACGAGCACGAAATCGCCAAACTCGCGATCGGTCCAGAGATCGCGCGATTCGCCTTTCGCGCGGCGAATCTTGCCGTCGCAGCTCACGACGCCATCCCGGGCGACCCAATGCCCTTGAAACGCTTCGTGAAACTGCCAGCCGGCAAAGTTCAACCCGTCGAAGATCGATCGCAGGCCCTCGTCCGCTTGGGCCACCTGGTCGCCGGATGGCGTGCCGGCGGCGAGCGGGGTCAAGCGAAGATTGCGGAACTCGACTTCGCTCCCTTCGGATTGCAGGCCGAGATAGCCCCTGCGCTGACTCAAGTTCGAGGCCCTGGTAACCCGCTGCCCGTTGACGGCCAATTCGAGCGTGCCATCTTGGGAAGTGAGCTTGTAGGCGTTCCACTGGCCAGCCGGCCGACCGCGATTTTCGGTTGGCCGAGCCCGCGGCGTGCCGCCTTTCAAGTTGCCATTGGTCAGCGGCACAATCGTTGCCCCGCGGATGCCAAAAATGCTGCCGTGGTCGCCGTCGAGCAGTTGCACCTCGATCGCCCGAGGATACGACGCGCCGACTTGCGGCAGGGCATCGGCATGGAGGAACAGACCGCTATTGCCGCCGGCCGCCGCGTGACGGCATTCCCAGCGAAGCACGTAGTTTTCGTACATTTCGGCTGTCCGCAGAAAACCGCTCGGCTTGCCGCTACAGACGAGTAGACCATCGCGCACCGACCAGGTTTCCGGCGCTCCGTTGACATTCACCCAGCCGGTCAGATCGCGGCCGTTGAACAGTTCGATCGGCGTGAGCGCTTCAACCGTTTCGGCCGCGGCAACTCCGGTCATCGCGACGATGCCAAGGATCAACGCCAGCAAAACCTGACGAGCCGGTCTTGCGCCGAACATCGAATTTCTCGCTGTGGATGCGTCGTTCACTTGCGGATCTCGAACAGAAACTCGACCTCGACCGGGGCGTTGAGCGGCAGGGCGTTCACGCCGACCGCTGCCCGGGCATGGCGCCCCGCGTCGCCCAAAATGGCTTGCAATAGTTCGCTGGCGCCGTTGGCCACTTGCGACTGCTGAAAAAAGTCGTTGTCCGATTGCACAAACGCGCCGATGCGCACCACCCGCACCAAGCGGTTCCAGTCGCCGCCGATGTGCGCGTGCAGCGCGGCCAGGCCATTGAGCACGCATTGGCGCGCGGCCTGCTGCGCCGTTTCGACCGACACTTGCGAAGGCACTTTGCCCGTGCTGAGCAGCTGACCACTGGCTAGTGGAAGCTGGCCGCTGACAAAGACCTGGTTGCCGCTCTCGACTGCCGGAACGTATGCCGCCACCGGCTTGGCCACGGCCGGCAGCGCCAGCCCTAATTCCTGTAAACGCGCTTCAATCGACATGCTCGCCTCCGAAAAGCCGGAAAATGTTTTGGTGGTTGAGGGGCTATTAATCGCTTTGTCGCTGGGGACGGGCAAAATTTGCATGATTCTCGGCCGGCTCGCCGGACAAGACGGCTGCCACGTCGCGGCATACGGCGGCCACGACGCGCTCTTGGGCCTCGAGCGTGAACGCGCCGATGTGCGGCGTGAGGATCACTTGCTCCATGGCGGCGAGTTGGTCCCGTTCGGGCGGTTCGCAGGCCCGCACGTCGAGCGCCGCGCCGGCCAGCCGGCCCTCTTGCAAGGCGCGGAGCAAGCCAGCTTCGTCGACCATTTCGCCACGCGCCGCGTTGACGAACACGGCCGTCGGCTTCATCAAGGCAAACTGCGGGTAATTGAACAGGGCGCGCGTTTCCGCGACCAGCGGCAAGTGGCACGTGACGCAATCGGCCGTGGCCAGCAGTTCTTCCAGGCCGACCAGGCGCACCTGCAGGCTGCGCACGGCGGCCGACTGCGGATCGACCAGCGGATCGTAGGCCACGAGCGTCATGCCAAAGGCCCTGGCCCGCTCGGCCACCAGGCGGCCGATTCGCCCCAGCCCCACGATGCCCAGCACCTTGCCGTTGAGCTCCACGCCCGTGAATTGCTGCCGATTCCAACCGCCCGCGCGCGTGTCGCGATCGGCAGCCGCAATGCGGCGAGCCAGCGCCAGCATCA
>DATCFX010001508.1:0-1764 GCA_036509275.1 Pirellulales bacterium
AAGACGTCGCGACAATCTTGGCTGGTCACCCGGCCCTTGACGGCGATGCCGACGACATTGGCCGGAAGCCCCTCGATCAGCTCGATCATCGGCCGCCCCTCCAGGCGTTCTACCGAGGAAAACGGCACCCGACCCGAGGGCCGGGCGCCCGAGCGTGGCTCTTGCGTCTAGTGGTCCGATCGAAACGCTTGGTTCCCAAGCGTTTCGTGAATCGGCCCACCAGATCAATACGCTAGTGGTGCGATTCAGCTAACGGATGGGAACCATCCGTTAGCATCGCACCACTAGAAGGACACGCGGAACTTGGCGACCAGCACGTTCTCGCTGCCCTTGGCGTTGGAAACGACGACCCGCTTGCCGTACATGTACTGGACGCCGGTGGTGATGAACGCGACCGGGTTCCACACCAGATTGACCAGCGCGTCCCACAGCACTTTGTTCGCCGAGTTGGCTTCAACCGGGCCGATCAGCTGCGAGGAGACGTATTGCTGGACCTCGCCGGCCGCGATCGTCGAGCGCAGATTGTGCGTCCACCAATGCTGGTAGCCGCCTTGCCCGCTGTACCCGAAGACCGGCTTGAAGATGATGTTCGACGCCGCAAACCCGCCAGTGCAGCCCGGCTTCGGGGTCGCGCAGGCGGTGGTTACGGTGTAGTTGCTGGCCAGATCAAACAGCGTGTTTTCACCGCCGGAGAGACGGTTGCCGATACCAGTGCCGGCGATGGCGCTGAACAGGAAGTCATCCTTCGCCCAGCCGAACCAGCCGGGGTGCACGTCGCCGGAGAAATGGCCGCCATAGCCGATGAAATGTTCGTTGATGTAGGCGCCGTCCTCGACATCGGGGAAGGTCATCACGCCGGCGAAATCAATATGCCCCCAGGGCTGCGACCAATAGTTGGCGATGGTCAGGTTAGGCGCGGTCTGCTTGGCCGGGTTGACCTGAGCCGCCAACGCCCCGGTGCAGGGCTGGCCGTTGCAGATCGCCGGGATCACCCCGGAAGGCGGCGAGCCGGTCGTGCCGTTCAGACCATCGGTGGCCAGGTCCGAAGACACGGTGCCGCCCGGCACGATGATCGAGGTCACCGGCTGCTCCGCCGAGACCGAGAAGGCGCTGCCATATGGACCCGCGAGGGTGTAGCGTACCTGCGGGATACGATTACCGCCGGTCGATCCCTCGATGCCGCCGAAATCCATCGATTCGGTGTCGGCGTCGGAATCAGAGAAGTTCGACAGAGCCTGGCCGCCGAGAAACCCGCCCAAGGTGCCGTAGGCGTATCTCAACCGCGGCAGCATGCTATTGCCGCCGCTCTGCTGCAAGGCCTGGCAGCTATAGTTGTTGCAGCCCGACCAGTCGAACTCGAAAAACGTCCGCGACTCGCCCCAGCCGGTCGGGGTGCGGGTCTCGACGTTGAGCCGCGACTGCTGCGGGCTGAACTCGAACACCCCGTTGCCTTTCGAATGCGCTTTCGACTGCGCGATGATGCCGCCGCCGGGGGCGCCGGGGACGAAGGCTTCGCCAACCGGCATCGAATGCAGGTTGCCGTTCTGCCCGGCGTTGGACGAGTTGTTGCTGCCGGGCGTATTGCCGCCGCCGGTCAGAAAATCGAGGGCGGTGATGTCGACAAAGCCGCCGACCCGGATCGAGGTGTCGGTGCCCGGGATCAAGAACGACCGCGGGAAGCTGCCGCCGGCCAGTGGCCGGCCCGGGATTGGCGCCGTGCCCATGCCGCCCGGCAGGCCCGGATAAGCCTTCGTCTCCGGAAGC
>DATCFX010001509.1:0-1799 GCA_036509275.1 Pirellulales bacterium
CGCCGCCAAGCCGGCGGTAAAACCGTTGAGCCGGCTCGAACAGTTGCGACAAGAGCGCGAGAACGGCAAGCAGCCGACAAAACCCGCTGGGAACTAACGCCAGTCTTTACCGCGAAAGCCCGGCAAAACCAAATCATGAATCGACGACAGGAACGAGCCGTGAAATTTTTTGTGCGCATGGTAGGAAGCTGGATCGTGCTGGCCCTGGTCTCGACCGCGCAGGCCGCCCCGGCAGCGCCCACTGGTGCCGGCCCGGCAGCGCCCACTGGTGCCGGCCCGGCAGTGCCCGCTACGGCCCGCCCGGCAGTGCCCGCCGCGAAGCTGGAAGTCTTTCCGCCGGACGTGAACCTGGCGACGACTCGCGACCGTCAGTCGTACGTCGTGCTGGTGACTCGGCCGGATGGCGTCACGCTGGACAAAACGCAGGAGGCCAGCGCCACGCTGGAAAAATCGGGCATCGCGCGGCTCGGCGGTGCTGAAGGCACCGGTGGGCGCGGCATGCTGTATCCGGTGGCCGACGGCAGCACGCACTTGCGGATCGAGTACGCAGGCCAGCAGGTGCGCGTGCCGGTAACCGTCAAGGATTCCAAGACCGAGCGGCCCATCAGCTTCAACCTGGACGTGATGCCGGTGTTCATGCGGACCGGCTGCAATACAGGCAGTTGCCACGGAGCGGCCCGCGGCAAGGACGGCTTTATGCTATCGCTGTTCGGTTACGACCCGGCCGGCGACCATTACCGCATCACGCACGAACTGGGCTTTCGCCGCATCAACCTGGCCCTGCCGCGCGAGAGCCTGCTGTTGGAAAAGTGCGACGGCAGCGTGCCGCACACCGGCGGCAAGCGGTTTGCCAAAGACAGCGAATACTACGACTCGATTCTCCGCTGGCTCGACGCCGGAGTGCCCGACGACAGCGGGGCGGTGCCCAAGGTGGAACGCGTCGAGTTGTATCCGCGGCAGATCGTGCTCGAAGGGCAGGGGGCCAAGCAGCAACTCGTCGCTCGGGCGATTTACGCCGATGGCACCGATCGCGACGTGACGAACCTGGCCGTGTTTATGTCCAACAACGACAACTCCGCGCTGGTGAGCCCTGACGGGCTGATCACGGCCGGCGCGCGGGGCGAGGCGTTCGTCATGGCTCGTTTCGAGACGCACACGGTGGGCATGCAAGTGCTGACGCTGCCCAAGGACCTGAAATACAGCCCGCCCCAAAGTCACCCGGTCAACTACATCGACGAGTTGGTGAATTCCAAGCTCGAGAAGCTGCGGCTATTGCCCAGCGGGCTGGCTAACGACGAGACCTTCTTGCGGCGCGCGACCGTGGATATCACCGGCCTGCTGCCGACCGACCAGGAGTACACCGAATTCCTGGCCGATAAGAGCTCCGACAAACGGGCCAAACTCGTCGATCGGCTGCTGGAGCGCAAGGAGTTTTCCGAAATTTGGGCCATGAAGTGGGCAGAACTGCTGCTGGTGAAAACTAAAAACGGCGGCCAGGTGAGCTACAAGAACGTCTATCTGTATGCCACCTGGTTGACTGCCCAGATTTCCAACGACGTGCCCATCGACAAAATGGTGCAAGAGTTGTTAAGCACCAGCGGTGGCACGTTCAAGAAGCCGGCGACGAATTACTACCAGGTCGAAAGGGTCACGTTGAAAGTGGCCGAGAACACGGCCCAGACGTTCATGGGCATTCGCACGCAGTGCGCCCAGTGCCACAATCATCCGTTCGACCGCTGGACGATGAACGACTACTACAGCTTTGCCGCCTTCTTCGCACAGGTGGGTCGCAAGCAGGG
>DATCFX010001510.1:0-1528 GCA_036509275.1 Pirellulales bacterium
CCGAGACCGACTCGACGGTCGCCGTGTATGCCCTCGCCAACGCCGGCGCCCAAGCCGGTCAGGAAATCCTGCTGGGCGAAACGATCGCCACGGCCGTCGGCACGGGCGCACCGACCGATGGGCAATGGTCGCTCACGTCGACCGTGGATCTCAACGATCCCGATTTCTTTACGCGCGACGGCACGCGGCAATTGTGGGTCGTCGCCACCGACATGGCGGGCAATGTCAGCTCCACGGCCCCCGACCAGGCAGGTCCCGGTCAGGAGTTCGATATTTTCATCGATACCCAAGGTCCGACCGTGGGCGGCATCGTCAACGGCTCGGTCGTCGCGCCGATCCAAATCACCAGTGCGCCGACCTACAACCTGTTCGCCGCCAATCCTTCGTCCACGCCGACCGCGACGGGGCTGACGATCAACATCTTCGAACCCGGGCCGCAGGACCCGAGCAATTTTCCCGACGCGCAGGCGCTGCTTGCGTCGATCGCGGACACGCCCGGCAACTTTGTGTTGACGGGTCGCTCCTCCGGCGTCGTCCCCATCCTGTCGGCCAGCGTCACGCAACAAAGCGTAACCTCCGATGGACAAGCCTGGGCAACCATCGCCTTGACGTTGCAGTTGCCGCCGGGGCAGAAGGGCCTGTTTCCCGACCAGTACGCGCTGAGCATCTCCGACGCCCTGGCCGACGCCGCCGGCAACCCGCTCGACGGCGGGGGCAGTTTGCCGCTGGTCAGCGGCGACGGGGTGCCAGGCGGCAACGTCGTGGCCAGCTTTGCGGTCTATCCCAACAATGCGTTCATGGAGATTCCGGGCATTGCCGACACCTTGTTCCTGGCCGGCACCGGCGGCAACGACACGTTTGCGGTGCAATTCACCGACAGTACGCACTTCAACGTCACGCTCGACGGCCTGACGCAGAGCTACTCGACCGCTCAATACGACAGCATTAACTACGTGAGCCATGGCGGACTGGCCACGGTGTCGATCAGCGGCAACGGCCAGCCGGTTACCGCCAACCTGTACGCCGGCTCGTTTCAGTACATCGGCACCGGCTATCTGATCACCGGCACCGGCGTCGGGACCGCGCTGCTGTCGGGCACGTCTACCGATACGGTCAACGAATTTGGCGATCCCGACGCCGGAGCCGTCAACACCTTCACCGCTTCGCCTAGCGCGGCCACCATAAGTGGCACCGGCTACCAGAATACGGCAACCGGCTTCGGGCACGTGGTTGCCAATTCCGGCAACAACGGCCGCGACGTGGCGAACCTGTCGGACGCCGGCGGCACCAACAGCTTCACCAGCACGACCACTTCGCCCACCGCCAGTTCCGGCACGTTCTCGGGCACGGGCTTTAGCATCGTCGTCAATTATTTCCAGCAGGTGACGGTTACGGCCGGCAGCGGCGCCCGCGACTCGGCGGTCTTGAACGGCCTGGCGACCAACGGCAACGCTTTCAACGCGACGCCGGCCTCGGCCAGCATGCAGGGCAACGGCTTCGATTACATCGTCAACGGATTTGTGCAAGT
>DATCFX010001511.1:0-1136 GCA_036509275.1 Pirellulales bacterium
CGCGGCCGCGTGGGAGCCCAGCCTCGGCGAAGACGCCTTCCTGGCCGGGCTGCTGGCCGACGTCGGTATGCTCGCGCTGGCCCAAGCCTTGGGCCGGCCTTACGCTGAAGTGGTGACCCGGGTGCGGGCGGCGGGCCGCAATTTGCCGGACGTCGAGCGCCACACGCTGGGCTTCGACCACCTGCAGCTAACGGCTCACGTGCTCCATCGCTGGGGGTTGCCGCCGGCGCTGCTCGCGGCCATTACCCTGGCGGCCGAGGACCCCGCGTCTGCCGACACGCAACTGCAACCGCCTGAACCGGCGGAGCCGCAGACGCTGGCCACCATTTTGCGGCTGGCAGAATTGATTACCGCCGTGCTGGTCGAGGAACAGTTGCATCTGTTGCCGACGCTGCTGTCTGAAGCGGACGCCGCCGGAGTTTTCAGCGCGCTGGAGTTGACCGCCTTCGTGAGCTCGCTGGAGACCAAGGTTGGCCAATTGGCCGAGGCTTTGGGATTGGTCAACACCGTGGAGTTCGATTTCGAGAAAATGCTGTCCGAGGCCCAGTCCCGATTGGCCGACATTACCCCCGATGCGGCGGCGGCCCTGGCCACGCTCGAGGCCCGGTCGCAGCGCGACGTGCAGCAGGTGAGTGCCTGGCCGCAAGCGCAGCTATTGGCCGAGATCGCCGAGCGCGTGCGTCGCGGATCGCTGGAATTGGCCCAGCGTGGGTCGGCCCAGCCGGCGGCGATAGCCGCAGCGGTCGAGTCGGAAAGCCAGCCAACGATCGATGGCGGCTTGATTTCCGCGGCCGGCAGTCAGCCCGTGCTGGAGCACGCGGCCGCGGCCATCGGCCATTGCCGAAAAACCCGCTCCCCGCTCAGCCTGCTGCTGGTGCGCGCCGATCCGCCGCGAGACGGAAATCTGCCCTCCGCCGCAGGCCAACTGCAGCGACAAAATATCGCAGCCGTGCGGCAGCAATGCGAGCAGCTCGATTATCCGCACAAACTGCACGTGCGGCTGGATGAACGCTGCCATGCGCTGCTGTTGCTGCACTGCGAGCGAGCACAACTCGTGGCCCTGGGCCAGGAACTGCTGCGGCAACTGCGGGCCTTGAATCCGGCGGGCCAGCCGGCGCTGTTTTCGGTCAGCATCG
>DATCFX010001512.1:0-4595 GCA_036509275.1 Pirellulales bacterium
GCTGGTTGACGACGATCATCAGCCGCTGGGTGACTGGAGCGACTTGGGCCCCAACCCCGACGCCCGGCTCACGGCCCAGACGATGCCGCGCACGCCGGACGACGAATACGACCCGTTTGTGGAACGTAAAATCGACGGTAAGAGCAAGTATTTTCAGCTTCCCTTCGCGCTCAAGCTCCAGAAATAGCGACGCCGCCGCGCTGCGGGCAAAGCCACCGTACCAACACCGATCCGCCGCACAAGAAATAAACCGACGTGGGTTTTCCAGACGATCGCGATCTTGAACTGCAGCGCCAAGCCGAGCGCGCCGAAACGCTTGCCGGCGATTTGGCGCATTGGGTGGCCACCTACAATCAGCAGCGCATCGAGCGGGACGTCGCTCCGATTGCCGACGCCGATGAGTTCGAGCTGACGCGGCTGCGCCGCGAGGCGACGAACCTTTACGGCTCGTCGCGCGTGCCGGTGGCGGCGGCCGTCTATGGCCCCTCGCAGGTGGGCAAGAGCCTGTTCGTGGGCCGGGTGCTGGCCCCCACCAGCGAAGACTACAGCCCCCTGGGACGCGACGAACAAAACGGCGAGCCCGGCTATTATTCCCAGCTTTCGTTCGATACGGACCTGAACCCGCAAAGCGGCTCGAATGAGGCCACGGCCCTGGTCACGCGTTTCACGACCAAGGACCGCATCTCGGCCAACACGCCGCGCGACTTTCCGGTCATGGTCCGGGCGTTGACGCGGGCCCAATGGCTGCGCGTGCTGGCCCGCGGCTATTCCATCGAGTGCGTTGCGGCCGAAAAGGACTGGGCGCCCGACGAGCTCGAGGCCTTGCTGCAAGAGCTGAATCGCCGCTATCCGGCCGAGCAGCTCGACCGCGATTGGCGCATGGATTTGCTGGACGTGTACGCCAGCATGCGCTCCACCGATCCGCGGGGTTTCAAGGCCGACGAGTCGGTCTTCAGCGGCCTGTTGTCGCGCTATCCGCTGGCTGGCGAAGGTTACGTGGCGCTGGCGGCGAATCTGTTCTGGAACAATTGGCGCTCGCTGACCGTGTTATTTTTGCGGATCGACGCGTTTCTGACCAAGATCCGTGCGTCCAGCGCCGACGAGCGCGATCCGGTCGTGCTGCTGCACTGGGCCGCCGTCCGTTTTTTGCTCGACAGCCAACGGGCCAAAGTCCACGAGCGCCGCGCGTCGCACTGTTTCCGCCGGGTGGAATGGGCCGATTTTCGTTTGACCCAGCGCAGCGGTTGGTATGTGCTCGAATACCATCCCGGCGAGGGGGGCGGCGACGAACCGCTGGAAACGATCCAGGCCGCCATGCTCGAGCTGGTGGTGCCGGTCCTGCCGCATCGGCTGACCGAGGATTGGCGGCGGGTGATCGAGTCGATCGACATTCTCGATATTCCCGGCCTGCGCGCCGGCCGGCAAGGCTCGGAGCAGGGCAAACGCTCTTCGGCCGAGACGCTCGAAGAGCAAATGGAGATCATCAAGCGCGGCAAGGTGGCCTATCTCTTCGAGCGCTATACCGACGAAATGCAGATTCAAACGCTGCTGCTGCTGGCCCGCGGCGGCAACCTGGAAGTCACCTCACAGATGAAGGCCAACCTCGACCGCTGGGGCCGGGCCCGCTATGGCGACGACAACTGGCCGCAGCGCGTGTGCGACGCGGTGCCGGCTTTTTTCCTGGGCATCACCGGCATCGACGAGGAGTTTCGCAACCGCACCGAATACGCCGACGCCATGCTCTACGAAACGCGGCTTACGCAACTGGCCGACGCGCTGGGGCCGGTGCTCAACGATTTCGGCGGCCGCGGCAAGAGCTTCAACAATATCTATCCGCTCCGCTATCCCGGCACCTGGGATGCCGACCAGAAGCAGCGCGAGCGCGAGGGGGCGGAAAAGTGGCAGCGGGCCGGCGAAGCCTTTCTGCAATCGCCCTTGGTGGCTCGCTACGTGGCTTCGGCCGCCGAGCGCTGGGAGGCCGCCATGCGCGACTCCGACGGCGGCCTGTCGCTCATCAGCGAACGTTGGCGGGCCGTCACCTCGGCCGCCGGCAAGCAGGACCAGTTGGCGCAGCGCATTCACGAAGTCTATGGCCGGCTGCTGCAACTCAGCCGTTCGTGGATCGTCAATCCCGACTCGAATCTCGATCGCCAGCAGCGCAGCCAGTGCGCGGCCAAGGTGCTCGACTGGCTCGAGTCCGACCCGCAGGCCGTCTACCACCGCGTGCAGGCCTTGCGCGGGGCGCTCTGCTTTCGCGAGGGCGACCAATGGGCCCTGGCTGATCTGGCCGACATGCCGATGCGCGGCGGCGTCGCTCGGCCCGACGCCCTGGAACACCGCCTGCCCGAGCATTTAAAGCAATTCCTGCACGACTGGGCCAGCCACGCGGTGCCGCGGAAGTGGGAGGAGATTACGGCCGGTGGTGGCGGCGCTTGGCTCTCGCTTGACGACATCGGCCGGCTGGCCCGGTACCTGCGCGATTATCTCTGCTCGCCGGGCGTGTTCGACGACATCAACCGACGGCTCGTGCGGATCGTGGGGCTCAAGCTGCGCGACGAAACGGCCCGCCGCCACGCCCGCCGCAAATACGTGCGGCTGTTCTTGAACGATCTGGTGATGACGCCCGGAGTGCTCGACCATCGATTGGCCGCCGCCGCGGCTGCCGATCGAGAGCAGTTCGGGCTGATGGCTCCGCTGGTGGCCCACTGGCGCCAGAGCCTGGGCCAGTCGCTGGCAGCCGGCGCGGGGGCCGAAGTGCTCGTTCCCGCCGGCAACGCCGAGCTGGCCGAGCTGCTGGCTCCATACCCCGAACCTTGAGACCCCAGCGCCACTGACAACTGACCACTGACCACTTTTTCGCTTTTGCCAGCCAACCCGGCTGCGATCCACCGTCCATGCACGTACTGTTTGCCAACACGGGAGTTCAGATTGTCTGCGTGCCGCTGCCGGCGGGACGCCGCTACAACGCAGGGCAAATCGGCAACGGCTGGCAACACTGCCGCTTGACCCATCCGGCGGGCGACTCGCCCGAGGCCGAGCGGGATCCCACGCCGCTGATTCCGTATGTGCAGTGGCAGATCCTGCAAGGGCCGGTCAGCAAACTCTTGCTGGCGGTGGACACCACGCTGGGCGACCCGCACGCGGGCCATTTTGCCGACGCGGCGTCGATGGCCGGCGATTTCGTGCTGGGCATCGGCGGCCTGGTGGGGGCCAATGGCGAGGCGCTGGCCGGGATTCCGCGCGTCGAGCTCTGCCTGCGCGCGGCCACGGCCACGGCCGGCGAGGCCAAGCCGGTACACGTGATCGTCGACTTCGGCAACAGCCGCACCGGCGCGCTGTTGTTAGAAGTGGCCGGCGAAGTCACGCAGTCGTTTCAGATGCAGCCGTTCGAACTCTTGAACCGCTACGCGCTGGATGCCTGGGACAATGCCGGCCAACCGATCGGCACGCCGGCCGACCGCTGGTTTTCGTCGCGCACCCACTGGTGCAACACGCCCTATCGCACGCCTCCCGAGCTGTCGCGCAAGTCGTACCACACCGAGATGGTCAAGGGCCTGTTGGGCAGCAAGGAAGTCACGCGGGAATACGAAACGCGCGTCAAGCCGGACTTGTTCCGCGATTTTTCGCAAGCCCGGCTGGGGCGCGAGGGAGACCATGTCACGCAGCTCATGACCTGCAACGGCGATTTCCGCACGGGGCTCAGTTCGCCGAAGCGCTATCTGTGGGCCGACGACGGCAGTTGGCTCGAAGGCGCATTCTGGTACATGGCCGATCCCAACGATCGCTGCGGAACCGGCACGCGAGCGGCCAAGCTGCAAGGGCCATTGCTGGCCTGGCTGCACGAGGACGACCGCGACTTCCTGCTCGATCCCGATGCTCCGGCCGAAGACCAGTTGGCGCCACAGGCCCCGGTGCGGCCGCGGCATGCCCCGCGCACGATGATGGTCGTGGCGCTGTACGAGTTGCTGTGCCAGACCTACGCCTACGCCAATTCGCTCAAGTATCGCACCCGCACCACCGACTCGGCGCGAGCCCGCGAGATTCGCAGCCTGACCATGACGTTTCCCACCGGCATGCTGCAAGTCGAGCGCGAGCGGTTCCGGATGCAGGCCGAGAAGGCCATCCAACTGTTCAACCGCACGTTGGGCCGCCAGCAAAAGGTGGCCCCCAAGCTGACGTTCAGCATCGACGAAGCCAGCGCCGTACACTTGACGTTCATCTGGAGCGAGCTGCAAATGCTCGGCCAGGACGCGGGCCTGTGGTTCAACCTGCTGGGACGCCGGCCGGACGCCGAGCCGGCCCCGCCGACCAGGCGTTTCGCTCCGCAGGCCGCGGCCGGCTCGGGCCCGCATGCCACGCAATCGTTCGAGACGTCGCACCAGGCGCTGCGCATCGCGTGCATCGACATCGGCGGCGGTTCAACCGATCTGATGATCGCCGAGTACCGCTACCAACCTGGCATCGACGACGCGATCGAGGGCCGCGTTTTGCACCGCGACGGCCTGGCGATCGCCGGCGATCAGCTCATCAAGCGGCTGCTCGAGAAAGTGGTCATTCCGACTTTCGCCCAGGCGATCGGCCTCGAGGACGAAGAC
>DATCFX010001513.1:0-1344 GCA_036509275.1 Pirellulales bacterium
CTGAAGGGCGGCGTCGGCGACCACGATGATCAGCGGTTGGAACCGCGTGACTGCCGCCGCCAGCGCCACATAGGTGGTTTCCACTGTGGCAAGGCGCTCGGCCCAGTCGGTGTCGGCGTGTGGCCAGGCGATCAGTACCGCGGCCTGCGGTTCCCATTCCGCCGGCAGGCGCAAGGAGTGGTCGGTCATGCGGGGGATCTCATGCAATGGAAGAGGGCGCCAGGTGCGGTGCCGACTGCAAATTGTACGACGTGACTGCCGCGCACATGAAAACGCGGCCCGTATTGCCACGGGCCGCGTCGTCGAAGAGCAGGCTCAGTTGACGGCAGCCGGATTGGTATTGTTGCCGGCCGGCGTATTGAGTACGGCGTGGATCACGTGCTCATGCTCGAAGTACACGATGAAGTTCGAGTACTCCCAGCGGTTGATCTGCGGGTGCTTCCTGGTGTCGCCACCGCGCGGCGACAGCTTGCGCTGCGGTGTGCCGTAGCTGCGCTCAACCTGGCTCATGCTCATGCCGCGGCTGGGCAGATTCATGCCGTTTTCCTGCTGCACGCGGTGAATCAGCAGATTGTCCCCGTGCTGAGCCGCCTGGACCGCCTGTGGCATAGCAAAACCGGCAGTAGCGGCCAGCATGACGATGATCGGCAAACTGCTTGTGAACTTGACCATGGCTCCCCTCTCCAGACAAGGCTGTATGCGGCATCGTTTGTAGCAGAACGGCCCAAGCTACGCCACTTGTGGCAAGCAAATAGCTTTACTGCGCCACATTGTGGCAAGCACTGTGTCGACAATACCTGCCGGTTTGCGCCGGCTGCGATGGAATGGACATTCGGCATCGCGTGCACGCGGCCAACTTAGAGAATACCGCGATGACCGCTATCATGGGCGGCTGCGGGCGGCTGTTCGCCCGGTTCGGACACTGCACCTGTAATGATTGCTTTCAGACATTTTGCCTTGCGCCGTGGCAGCCGCCTGCTGCTTTCCGATATCGATCTGGTCATCCAGAGCGGCTGGCGCCTGGGCGTGATCGGCCGCAACGGTTGCGGCAAATCCAGCCTGTTTGCCGCCTTGCAGGGCAAGCTGGAAGGTGATGCCGGCGAGCTGGATATGCCGGCCAGGCTGCGGCTGGCCTCGGTGGCGCAGGAAACTCCGGCGTTGCCGGATGCCGCGATCGACTACGTGCTGGGCGGCGACGAGGAACTGGCCGCCGTGCTGCTGGAGGAAAACGATGCCGATGCACGCGGGGATACCGAGGCCATGGCGCGAGCGCATCACCGCATCGAGGAACTGCATGGCTACGATGCGCGCGCCCGCGCTGGCCGCTTGCTGCACGGGCTGGGT
>DATCFX010001514.1:0-4418 GCA_036509275.1 Pirellulales bacterium
CAGGCCGTGTTGTTTTTCAACTCCTGATAGGTGAGCTCCAGCGTGATCGGATCGCCGATCCGGACTACGGCCAGGGCGTCGGCCCGATCTTTGGCCCCGATGTCGATCCACAAGTCCTTGAGCTTGGTCACCTGCTTGCGTTCTTCTTCGGTGAGCAAGTGGATCGGCTTGCGGGCAATGATGCCGGGCACCGGCCCGCTGGCAGTCCACAGCGTCATCCGCTGGCCGACCAGCACCTGCGGATCCCAACCGCCGATCGTTTGGGCGTAGATAAACCCTTCGGCATCGACATGCTGCACCAGCATGCCGATCTGGTCGCAGTGGCCGGCGAGCATCAGCCGCAGCTTGCCGCCCGGATTCTTCACCGCGATCACGTTGCCGTGCAGATCGGAGCGGATTTCGTCGGCAAACTCTGCGAGGTATGCCCGCACGTGCTCCTGCACCGGCCGCTCGAAGCCCGAGGGGCTGGGAGTCGAAAGAATCCGCCGCAACAATTGCGTGCCTTTGTCGTCCATGGCCATTGATTTCCTGCTTCGGGGATCGGTCGTCGGTCCGTTTGCTTTAGATAGATAGCGTAGGAACCCGCCGCGCGGCCGGCAAGCACCCTGCCGCCGGGGTTCATTTGCAATCGAAACGGTGATACGATGGGCGGCGATTGAAGGCCCGCGACCGATTGAACGCCCGCGACCAGCGGTCGCGGCTTGATGGGCGGCTTTTGTGGTGCGGTTGGGAAACGGCTGGCGCGTCAACTGTCATGGAAAAAACCAAGGTCGGCATCGTCGGATTGGGCACGGTCGGCTCAGGCGTGGCCAAATTGCTGCTGGACTACGGCGACCGCACCGGGCGGCATGCCGGCCGCACGCTCTGGCTGGAAGAGGTCGTGGTCCGCGACGTCAAAAAAAGCCGCGGCTGCCAGCTCCCCGCCGGCATTCTTTCTGACGATCTGACGCGGATCACCCGCAACGCCGAGATCAAGGCCGTGGCTCACCTGGTGGGCGGGCTGGAGCCGGCGCGGAGCATCATGCTCAAGCTGCTGGAGAGCGGCAAAGACGTAATCACGGCCAACAAGGCCTTGCTGGCCCAGCATGGTCCCGAGTTGTTCGATCGGGCCCGCGAGTTGGGCCGCTCGATCGCTTTCGAGGCTTCGGTGGCCGGTGGCATTCCGATCATCACCAATATCAGCCAGTGCCTCTCGGCCAACCAGATCAACTCGTTGACCGCCATTCTCAACGGCACCAGCAACTTCATCCTGACCGAGATGGAAGACAAGGGCATGCCCTATAGCGCGGCCTTGAAAGAGGCGCAGCGGCTGGGCTACGCCGAAATGGATCCCACGATGGACGTCGACGGCAGCGACGCGGCCCAGAAACTGGCGATCCTGGCCCATCTGGCCTTCGGCGCGCGCGTGCATTGGAGCGATATCCCGCGGCGCGGCATCGACACGCTGGACGTGGCCGATATCAAGTACGCCCGGGAGTTGGGCTACCGCATCAAGCTGCTGGCCATTGCCCAACTGGTGGGAGCGAGCTTGGAACTGCACGTTTCGCCGACGCTGGTCAAAAGCGGCACGCCGCTGGCCGAAGTCCGCGGCGCATACAACGCCGTCACGGTGCATGGCGATGCGGTGGGCCGGCTGTTTTTTCACGGCCTGGGAGCCGGGCAAATGCCGACCGCCTCGGCCGTCGTGGCCGATATGATCGACACGGTCGTGGGCCGCACGGGAATCACATTTCGCACGCTCGAACTCTGGAGCCAGCGCGAAAGCCCCGTCTCGTCGCGCGACCCGGCCAACGTCGAGGGAAGATTTTATCTGCGGTTTCACGTGGACGATCGGCCCGGCGTGATGAGCGAGATGACCGGCGTGCTGGGCGACAACGGCATTTCGATCGCCTCGGTCATCCAGCACGAGCCGGACCAGCGCGACGAGGGGGTCGTGCCGCTGGTGATTATTACGCACGCCACGACGGAAGGCGCGACCGGCTCGGCCGTCGAGCAGATCGACCGGCTCCCCTGCGTGCGGCCCGGCAGCGTGCGGATGCGGATTCGCGATTGAACAAGGGCGAGATCGAACGAGGGCGAGACCTGATTGACAGCCGACGATTCGGGACGCGTGAGCGCCCGCCAATCACCATGAAATATGCCATCATCATTCCCGACGGCTGTGCCGACGAGCCGCAAGAGTCGCTGGGCGGCCGTACGCCGCTCGAGGCGGCCCGCGTGCCCAACATGGATGCAATTGCCGCGGCCGGAATTGTCGGCCGGGCGTCGAACGTGCCGGCCTCGCTGCCGCCCGGCTCCGACGTCGCGAATCTCAGTCTGTTGGGCTACGATCCCTTGCAATACTTCACCGGCCGCGCTCCGCTCGAGGCCGCGGCCCAAGGCATTGCGCTGGGCCCGGAGGATTGGGCCATCCGCTGCAATCTGGTCACGGTCGAAGACCAGCAGATGCGCGATTTCACGGCCGGCCATATCTCGAATGAAGAGGCCAAACGGCTGCTGGCTACGGCCCAGGAACATTTGGGCAGCGAGCGGCTGGAGTTTGTGCCGGGCGTGAGTTACCGCAACCTGCTGGTGTATCGCGGCAGCGGGCGCTCGGCGCCGTTTTCGCGTGACACGCGCGCCACGCCGCCGCACGACCTGACGGACAAATCGGTGCTCGACGATTATCCGCGCGGACCCGGCAGCGACCTGTTGCACCACTTGATGAGCGAGAGCGTCGCGCTGTTTGCCGATCATCCGGTGAACGCGGCCCGGCTGAAGGCGGGTAAGCTGCCGGCCACGAATATCTGGCTCTGGGGCCAGGGGCGCATGCCCGCCCTGCGGCCGTTTGCCGAAGTTTACGGCAAGCGCGGAGCAATGATCACGGCAGTCGACCTGTTGCGAGGGCTGGCCGTGCTGCTGGGCTGGCAACGCATCGAAGTGCCGGGCGCCACCGGCTATACCGATACCGATTATGCCGCCAAAGGGCGTTACGCCATCGACGCGTTGCCGGACACCGACATCATTTGCGTCCACGTCGAGGCCACGGACGAAGCCAGCCACGAAGGCGACTGCCAGGCCAAGATCGCCGCCTTGGAAGCCATCGACGAAAAGATCGTCGGGCCGCTGCACGCCGCGCTCCGCCAGCAGGGCGACTATCGCATCCTGGTCTCGCCCGACCATCCCACGCCGCTGCGCACCAAAACCCACAGCCACGGCGAGGTGCCGTTTGCGATCGCCGGCGCGGGCATCCAACCCGATCAGAACCAGACTTACGACGATCGCACGGCGGCCGGTAGCAACCTGGCGCTGGACCAAGGCTGGAAACTGATGCGATTTTTTCTCGGTTCGTCTGGGACTTGAATCCATGCCATTGATTGTGCAGAAGTTCGGCGGCACGAGCGTCGCCGATTGTTCCAAGATCCTGGCGGCGGCGCGCAAGGCGATCCGCGCGCAGCAGGAGGGCAGCCAGGTGGTGATGGTCGTGAGCGCCATGGGCCATAGCACCGACGTGCTGGTGGATCTGGCCAACCAGATCACGGATCAGCCGCCGGCGCGGGAAATGGACATGCTGCTCTCGACCGGCGAGCAGGTGAGCGTGGCGCTGATGGCTATGGCCATCGAGTCGCTGGGCAGCCAGGCGGTGAGCATGACGGGCGCGCAAATCGGCATCAAGACCGACAGCACGCATACCAAGGCCCGCATCCACTCGATCTCGACGGACACGATTCGCCGGGCACTGGCTGCCGGCAAGATCGTGATCGCGGCCGGTTTTCAGGGCATCGACGAGGACTACAACATCACGACCTTGGGCCGCGGCGGCAGCGATACCACGGCCGTGGCCCTGGCCGCCGTGCTGGGGGCCGACGCCTGCGAGATTTATACCGACGTCGATGGCGTGTACACGACCGATCCGCGCATCCTGCCGGAAGCCCGAATGGTCAAGCAGGTGAGCTATGACGAGATGCTCGAGCTGGCCAGCGTGGGGGCCGGCGTGATGCACAGCCGCTCGATCGAGTTCGCCAAGAAGTTCTCCGTGCCGATCCACGTGCGCAATAGCTTTGCCGATATTCGCGGCTCGATGATCACGGCCAATCCCGAGGCGCCGGAACTGGCCGTGAGCGGGGCCACGCTGGTGAAAAGCGAAGCCCGCGTCACGATCCTCGGCGTGCCCGACAACCCCGGCACCAGCCTGGCGATCTTCTCGAAGATCGCGGCCAAGAACATTTCGGTCGACATGATCGTGCAGAACGTCGGCGCCGACAACAAGGCCGACATTTCCTTCACGGTGCTCAAGGACGACCTCAAGGCCACGCTGCGGGCCGTGAAGGAGGCGGCCGACGAACTGGGCGCGGAAGGCGTTTCGCACGACGACAACGTGTCGAAAGTTTCCGTCGTGGGGCTAGGCATGGCCACACAGACCGGTGTGGCCCAAAAGA
>DATCFX010001515.1:0-2922 GCA_036509275.1 Pirellulales bacterium
GCTCTTGGGCGTCTACGCGGCGCCGCGACTTGCGCCGGGCAGCGCTGACCAGCGGACGCAGGCCTACAACTTTCGGCTTTGCGTCACGCGCCGGCCGGAGAACAAGGTGCCCTTTCCGAAGCCGGCGAATTACGATCCCGCCCGCTACGAACTGCTGTTGCGATTGATTCGGGCGTATCCCGGCGTGCGCTTCGGCCGCCTGTTTCACCTGGGCGATATCGCCAACGGCAAGTACGACCTCAATGCCCAGGGGCTCTTTTCCACCGATTACCCCGGCGCCAACACCGACTATCCCGACGGCAATGGCCTCACGCGGGCGAGCATCTGGCAAGAGCACGTTGATTTCACGCAAGGGCTGCTATGGTTTCTGGGGCACGACGCGCGCGTGCCGCCGAGCCTGCGCGAGCAAGCGAATTCCTGGGGCTTATGCCAGGATGAATTTGCCGACAACAACCACTGGCCTTACGCGCTCTACGTTCGCGAAGCGCGGCGCATGGTGGGCCAGTACGTGATGGTGCAAAAAGATTTGCAGAGCGATATTTTCAAAGACGACTCGATCGGCATGGGCTCGTTCGTGATCGACTGCCATATCGTCGAGCGCGTTCTCGCCGGCGACCGCACGGTGCGCGACGAGGGAAGCTTTCAAGATCAGCCGGCGCTGCCCTATCAGATTCCCTATCGCAGTCTCACGCCGAAACCTGGCCAGTGCGAGAATCTACTGGTGCCCGTCTGTCTTTCGGCCAGCCATATCGCCTATTGCTCGCTACGCATGGAGCCTGTGTACATGGCGCTGGGTCACGCGTCGGGCCTGGCCGCGGCGATGGCCGCCCAGACGGGCGGGGCGGTGCAGGCCATCGACATCCAGGCGTTGCAAAAGAAGTTGCGCGAGCAACATGCCGTGCTCGCGCTGGCCTCGCTGGCGAAGATGCCGCGCTCGGCCAAACTGTCGGGCATCGTCATGAGTGAGCAGGATGCCCAGCGCGTGGGCCACTGGATCGGCACCAGTTACGGCAATGCGGTCGACGGTTCGAGCCTGCACGACGAAAACACCGGCAAGGGCGAAAAGTCCGTCGTCTACCGACTAGCCGTTCCCGCTTCCGGCCGTTACGAAGTGCGGCTCTCGTATGTCTCCGCACCGAATCGCGCCAGCAACGTGCCCGTCACGATTCAGCATGCTGGCGGCACCGACACCGTGCGCGTGAATCAAAAGCGGCCGCCGCCGATCGACAAGCTCTTCATCAGCCTGGGCATCTACCGCTTTTCGTCCGACACGCCGGCCGTCATCACCGTGAGCAATCGAGACACCGACGGCATCGTCGGCGCCGATGTCGTGCAATTGCTGCCGGTTAAATAACACGAGCGCTCATTCATGTAGCGGAATTCGTGCGAATTCCTCGACTCGTGAAAATTCCGCTTACTCCGGCGCGGCGGCGTGGCCGCTGATGCGATGGTCGGCGGCGCCCGTCTGCTGGCCGGTCTTCGGGTCGATCGCGATGCTGTGCGCGTCGCCTTGCGAGCGCACCGGGCCGACGGCGTGGCCCATCGCCTTGAGCTGCTCGAGCGCTTCGGGATAGCGTTTGGCAAGTTCCGGCTCGACTTGCAGACTGTCGGGGAACCAGGCGTGATGCATTCGCGGCGCATCGACGGCGGATCGCACGTTCATCTGAAAATCGATCACGTTGATCACCATGCACAGCACGGTGTTGATGATCGTCCGGCCGCCGGGGCTGCCGGTCACCAGCACCGCCTTGCCGTCGCGGCACAGAATCGTCGGGCACATCGAGCTGAGCATGCGCTTGCCGGGGCCCGCCAGGTTGGCCACGGTGCCGATGTTGCCGGTGGTGTCGGTGATGCCCGGCGTGCGGTTGAAGTCGCGCATCTCGTCGTTGAGCAAAAAGCCGGCCCCGCGCACGACAATCTGGCTGCCGTAACTGCTTTCCAGCGTATAGGTCATGCTCACCGCCATGCCGTGGCCGTCGACCACCGAGAGATGCGTGGTGTGCTCCCCCTCGCGGCGGAGCAGGATATCGCCGGCCAGGCTGGCGCTGGGCGTCGCATGCTGGGGATCGATCGACTGGGCCAACTGCCGGGCATAGTCCTTGTCGAGCAGTTTTTCCGGAATGCTCGTGAACGCGGGATCGCCCAAGTACCGCGCCCGATCGCGATAGGCGCGCTTCATGGCTTCGGCGGTCAGGTGCAAGGTGCTGGCCGACCAGCGGCCATGATTGGCCAGATCGAAGTTTTCGAGAATGTTCAGGGCTTCGATCAGAGTCGTTCCGCCGGAAGATGACGGCGGCACGCCATACACGTCGTAACCGCGATAAGTGCCGTGCAGCGGCCGCCGCTGGATGGCGCGATAAGCCGCCAGATCGGCCGCGGTAATCAATCCGCCGCCGCGTTGCATTTCGGCCACCAGCAGATCAGCTACCGAGCCAGTGTAGAATCCGTCGGCACCGCGATCGGCAATGAGAGCGAGCGTGCGGGCCAGCTCCGGTTGCCGCAGTCGGTCGCCACTGTGCCAATCATCGGCCTGTGGCGGCGAAAACACGCGTCGCAGTTCCTGCTGATGCGGCGCCTTGGCGCGGCGCACCAGCTTGCTGAGCGACTGGGCGCTGGCTGCATCAAGCCTAAAACCGTCTTTGGCCAACCGCGCCGCCGGCTCGACCAGTTGGTGCCACTTGAGCGAACCGAAGCGCTGGTGCGCGAGCGCCAGTCCGCGGACCGTGCCCGGCACGCCCACCAGGCGATGGGCGGTTCGGTCTTCACTTCGGGCGAGCATGTCGGGTGTGGCGGCCGCTGGCGCCTGCTCGCGAAGATCGAAGACGGCCGGCTCGCGCTGATCTCCCGGATAAACCAGGAGATAGCCACCCCCGCCGATGTTGCCGGCCGCCGGATACGTGACCGCCAGGGCGAAAGCCGTGG
>DATCFX010001516.1:0-1804 GCA_036509275.1 Pirellulales bacterium
AAAGCGCGAAGATGGGCGGCCTGCAAGTGCCGGACGAAGCGCTCAAGCATCTGGGCCGGTATCTCGACCAGGCGGCCACCGACGGGTCGCAGTCGAAATACAGCTACCTGCCGGGACAGCAGTCGCCGATGCTGGCAATGACGGCCGAGGGGCTGCTGTGTCGCCAGTATTTGGGCTGGAAACCAGACGACAAGCGGTTGATCGCCGGCGCGCGGTACATCGCCGACAATCCTCCGCGTTGGGAAGAGCGCGACGTTTACTATTGGTATTACGCCACGCAGGTCATGCACCACATGGAGGGCGACTTCTGGAAGCGATGGAATAGCGTCCAGCGCGACTTACTGATCGAGCACCAGGAGCGTGCCGGCAAGGAGCGGGGCAGTTGGAATCCGCTGGGCTTGCATCCCGACGTTTGGGCCGAGCGCGGACAAGGAGGGCGGCTCTACGTGACTTGCCTGTCGCTGTTCATCCTCGAAGTCTACTACCGCCACTTGCCGCTGTATTCGCCGCTCCAGCAGCAGTTGTTCGGCAACGCGAAGTAGAAAACAAAACAGTCCGGCTGGCGGTCGATTCCGCCACGCCGGACTGTCCCCTCCTGGGGATGCGCCGGTGACCTGCCCCGACTCATAGTTGAACGAAGGATTGCGCCCGTCTCGCGGGCGTCTTCGATGATGGCGGTCTCCCGAACTCGTGCTGGCGCACGAGCGGCCCCCAGGCTGCGCATCGCGGCGCTCGCAGGTAGCGAGTGATCGGGTCTTGCCGGACATGGGTGGGAAAGGAGCCCCCCTTTGCCCAAGACGCCGCTCTGGCGGCACGCTGTCCGGCCCATGTACTTTATCGGCAGGGCAAGGCGGCGACTTTGCACCGCCATCTCTCGATGTGCCGGTTGCGCCGGCAGGCTCGCACTGCAGCCCCCCGCGGATGGCAACCTCTCGGCTTGCTCGACGGCGGGCTGGAAATCTTTTTGGGCATTTCTGTCATCATCTTTTCCGGTTGCGTCGATTTTAAGGGACGCATCGCACGGCTTTGCGGCTGCCAGCCCTGCACGCAATGCTGCCGGCGCCGTCATGCTCGACAGCCCGGCCGGTTATCGAAAAAGGAACGTCGCCGTGAAAAGACTGGTTCACAGCATCAGCACGCTGGCCGGCTCCTCAATCCTGTGGGGCTCGTTGGCTGCCATCGGTTTCTATACGCTGGTGCATAGCGGCACACTCCACGGAGAGTTCTTTAAGCGCTACTTCACGGCGCACTGGACACTCTACCTGGAGACGATTCTGTTCTTCATTGGCGCGGCCGAACTGCTGCTCAAGGCCTTCGACACGGCCGAACAAAGCGCGCGGCTGCGCTTGCCGCTGTTGGCCCCGATCGGCTCCGAGCAGTTGCCCGCCGACCAGGCTCGCCCGCTGATCGACCAGTTGTCGGCATTGCCGGCCAAGCTGCAACACGGCTATCTCGCGCGGCGGCTGCGCGAGGCGCTCGAATCGATCTATCGCAAGGGATCGGCCGAGGCACTGGACGAAGAACTCAAATACCTGTCGGAAGTCGACGCGGCCCGTGCCCATAGCGGCTATGCGCTGATGCGGATCACGATCTGGGCCATCCCCATTCTCGGCTTCTTGGGCACGGTGATCGGCATCACCATGGCCATCGGCAGCCTGAACCCCAAGAATCTCGAAGCCTCTTTGGACGAGGTGACCTTCGGGCTGGGCGTCGCCTTCGACACGACGGCCTTGGCCCTGGTGCTTTCAATGGCGCTGATGTTTGGCCAGTTTCTCGTCGATCGGCTGGAATCGGCCTTGCTGGA
>DATCFX010001517.1:0-1343 GCA_036509275.1 Pirellulales bacterium
GCGTTGCAACTCGGCCAGCAGGCCGGCGGCCCAGATAAACAGAAAGCCCACCACCGCTCCGTCCCACACGTACATCAGCACCAGCGGAGTCGTCTCGGCCGGCAACAACAGTCCGGCAAAGAAAAACCCGACCAGCAGGCCCACGGCCGTCAGCACCGCCAGGACGGCCAACGCCGCTTGCAGTACCGCGCCGGCCAGTCCACCGCGCTTCAGATGGTTGGCGCGCAGTCGCCAGCGCAGCCAGAAAAAGGCCCGAAGATGTGCCCAATTCACGGAGCGCTCTCCTCGAGCCACGGGAGCTTATGGGTGGCTTCCACATCGGCCCCGGCCTTAGCCAGGAAGCGATCTTCAAGCGAAGTCGTCTGGCGGATTTCCTCGATTGCCACCTGCTCGACCAGGCGACCTTTGACAATCATGCCGACGTGCGAACACAGCTTTTCGACGATTTCCAGAATGTGCGTCGTGAGAAACACGGTCGACCCACGGGCCACGTAGTTCTTGAGCAGGTCGCGGATCACGCGTGAAGTCACGGCATCGACGCCTTCGAACGGCTCGTCGAGAAACAGCAGGTCGGGGTTCGGCAGCAGCGCGGCGGCCAACGCCAGCTTTTTTTTCATGCCGTGCGAGTATTCGAGCGTGAGCTTCTTGTGTTCGTCGCCGAGATCCAGCAGCGGCAGCAGGTCGTCGATCCGGCTGCGGATCGTCGCCAGCGGCAGGCAGTGCATCCGCCCGATGAAGGTCAGATACTCGCGGGCCGTCAGATAGTCGAACAGAGCCAGATCCTCGGGAATCACGCCCATGTGGCGTTTGGCTTCGAGCGACTGGCCCGGGTCGAGCATGTTGTGCCCGAGCACCAAGATCTGCCCGCGCGAGGGCGCGAGCAGGCCCGTGAGCATTTTGATGGTGGTCGACTTGCCCGCCCCGTTGGGTCCGAGAAAGCCGTAGAACGTGCCGCGCTCGACGCGCAGCTCCAGGTGATCGACCGCGCAGAAGGCGTCGAAGTTGCGCGTCAGGTCATGCGTTTCGATCGCCAGGCTCATGCGGATCGCTCGATGAGAAAAGTGGCCAACGGCTCTGCCAGTTCGAGATCAGTGGCCTTCATACCCGATGGGCAGACGGCTCGCAAATCGAGCGACCAGGGGTACTCACACTGTCGGACTTTTAATTCCCGAATTTGCCTTCGCTCGCCAGGAGGCCCTCGCAGACCAGCGCCAATGACGCGGGCTGCTCGCGCGGCGTGGGCAGCGAGACGAAGAAGGTCGTGCCTTGCCCTTCGCCCGACTCGAACCAGACTTTGCCGCCGTGACGCCCGACGGCCCGCAGCACGATCGCCAGCCCGATCC
>DATCFX010001518.1:0-2690 GCA_036509275.1 Pirellulales bacterium
GGATGCTCATCAGGGGGTCGAAGAAAACCTCAAAATCCATTGCCCGGAGATCGACCGGCCCATCGCCGGCCTGCTGACCGACCTCAAACAGCGCGGGCTGTTGGACGAAACGCTCGTCGTCTGGGGGGGCGAGTTTGGGCGGCAGCCCGTCGTGCAAGGCGCGGGCGACGGCCGCGACCACAACCCCAAGGGCTTTACCTACTGGCTAGCCGGCGGCGGCGTCAAAGCCGGCACCAGCTACGGCGAGACCGATGAAGTCGGCCACGAAGCCGTCGTCAACCGCCATCACCTGCGTGACCTGCACGCCACGATCCTGCACCTCATGGGCTTGGATCATCACAAGCTGACGTACCTCTACGGCGGCCTGAACCAAAAGCTCACCGGGGTCGTCGAAGCCGAGGTCATCCGCGGCGTCGTAGCCTGATCGGCAGTGGCTTGCCGAACTGCGGGAGAGGCCGACTGCCGGGGCGCTGCCTTTGGGGCTATGATATAGAGCGAACCCCTGAGCCAGCCCGACGGCCGCCGCGAGACGACCCGACATGACGACCATCTGGGAGAGCGTCGCCGCCACGATCCTGCTGTTTTTGCCGCGGATCGTGGGCGGGGCTGTGGTGCTGCTCGTTTTTTGGGGGCTGGGCCGTTTGGCGTTTCGCCTAATCGTGCGGCTGCCGAAGCTCGAGGCCCGCGCGCCGGAATTAACTCACCTGATGGCGCGCACCGTCAAGTTGTGCTTGGAGCTGTTCGGAGTCGTGACCGCCCTGGGCACGCTGGGCATTGAGGTCTCGGCCTTGGTGGCCGGCCTGGGGCTGACCGGCTTTGCGTTCGGCTTTGCGCTCAAGGACATTATCTCGAACGCGCTGTCGGGCGTATTGATTATTTTTTTTCGGCCGTTCAAGCAAGGCGACCGGATTTCCGTATTTTCCAGCCTGGCCTTCGAGGGCACCGTGGTGGAAATCAACCTCCGCTACACGGTGCTGGACGCGGAGGAAAAAACCGTTTTCATCCCCAACTCGATCCTGTTCACCAACGCGGTTAGCGTGCGCAAACAGCCGAGTGCCGCCGCGTCCTGAGCCGATCACCCCGGCGCACCCACAATACGCCAGCGGCCGAACCGCTGACCAACAAGGCCCCGCCCCAGAACATGCCCGGGCCGTAGTAGCACCAGTAAAACACGAGCTTGAGCAGCTCGCAGGAATAGGCCGTGGTCCCCTCCGCCGATTGCCACCAGTTGTCGGCGCAGTGATCCATCACCGGCGCGGAGATGAAATGGAGCTGGTGCGGCATGCCACGCAGAACATGCCGGAAAGTCCAGCGCGTCCGGCGGGTATGGAAGTCGCTGGTGACCACGGCCACGGACTTCGGGCCGCCGTCGGCAAGAAAATCCCGCAGCCGCCGTGCCTCGTCGAAGGTCGAGTGATTCTCACCCTCGAGCATGATGATGTCTTGCTCTTTGACTGCCAACTTGAGCAGCACCAGCCGGTAAATCTCGTCGTGCGCCAATTCCTCGCCGCGCAGTACCGTTGGCGCTCGACCAGGCCGCGGAACCAGGACCTGCGGTGCCAGGCCCGCGCGGTACAAGTCGGCGGCGACAAACGGGCGACTGTTGCAATCGCCACCCAGCGGCAGCGCATAGTCCACGGCCAGCGGCCGCTCGCCGACGTCGAGCCAGCCGCCCAGACCCGTGAGCAGCCGCGTCGAGTTCATCCATGCCGCCGCGCCAAGCAGCGCCAGCATCGCGATGAGCACCAGACGTCGACCGGAACGCACGCAGCAGAGCGTCATTGGCGCGCCTCGGCACATGCCATGCTCGCTCTCGGCGATGCCCTTTCAGACGGCTGGCCGTGAAAATAGTCGTAGGCGAATGCCAGGCAAGCGCTCGCCACCGACTTGAGCGCATAGCGATGATGCCACCAACCAGCTTCCACAATCGCGGAATCGGACAGACCGAAGACCCGTAATCTGCCGGCCCGGCTCGGACCCAGCGCCGCGCGCAGCACGAAGCGATCACGCCTGCTCGATAGACGCTCGCAGACAACGTCGATTGCAGCCTGAGGATGTGTGGTCAGCCACGGGCCGAGCGCTCGGGCCTGATCCCAAGTGGTGCGCGCTTCGGCGGGAATGACTTCGATCGCTTGCGAAGGGACGCCCGCGTCCGAAAGTCTGCGGCGCGCGGTCTCTTCGAAAGATGGAATGATTTTCAGACGCACGATGGGGTCTCGGACGCGTCCCACCACCAATACGTGCTTTGCCCGCCCGTCGAGGTACCGCCTGGCCGCCTCCGCCAGGCAATCGCCGCCGCCCAGGACCAGCACATAATCCGCCTGGTCCCAGCGCTCTTCGGTAATCAGCAGCTCGGGCAGACGATCGAACAGCACGGCGGACGCCAGCAGCACCAGCGTCAGCGCGATTGCCAACCACGCCCGCCGCGTGGGCACCCGCGCCTGGCGACGCACCGGCTGATGGTCCGGGCCGAGCGACGGATTTTTCATGACCGGATTCCGCGGGATTTCCCGCTAGCGGCAAGCTGGCGTTGCTCGCCGCCCCAACAGCCTACGCGGAGGCGGCGGAGGAGTTGCTTTCTCCGCCGGGGCCGGGGTGGCTGCCGGGATCTTTGGCGGCGGGGTCGATCACCGACGTCGTGCTGCCGCCGGGGACGAGGCTGATGGTTTCCTCCGGCTGGCCGTCGTCGG
>DATCFX010001519.1:0-2596 GCA_036509275.1 Pirellulales bacterium
TGTCCGGACCCTGGTAGCCGGCCGTCGGCGTGTAGGTCATGCCGTTCAGCGCGTTATTGACGTCCGCCAGTTCGCCGGTGAACGTCATGGAGCTCGCGCCGTTGGTCGAGCCGGGGCTGAAGGTCAGGTTGGTCGTCCCGCTCAGCGTCAACGTGCCTTGAGTCACTTGCAACGTGACCGTCTCCGGTACACCATTCTCGTCAGCGTCGTTGATCTTCAGCGCCGTGAACGTGAGCGTGTTGCCCGGCTCCACAAGTTGCGTGCCGCTGGGCAAATTATACGACGGCGGCTGGTTGACCGCGGTCACCAGAATCGAGAGCACGGTCTGCCCGGTTTTCGCGCCGCCGGGCAGGTTGGTTTGCAGGTCGTCCACCTTGATGGTCACGCTGTCGGTGCCGTTGAAACCGGCAAGCGGCGCGTACGTCATGCCGTTGAGCGCCGTCTGCATCGCCGCCAACGATCCCGTGAAGGTCATCGTCGTGTTGCCTATCCCCGAACCTTTACTGAAGGTCAGCCCGGCCTCCGTGCTCAGTGTGACCGTGCCGTTGGCGGCCGTGATGGTCATCTGCTCGTTGCCCGTGCCGTCCACGTCGATCACGCTAAAGCCGCTGGGAATCGTCAGGTGGCTGCCTTCTTTGACCGTCAGCCCGGTGGGCACGGTGGTCACGGGCGTGGCGTTATTGACGGACGTGACCGTGAACGTCACGCCGGTGTTGCTGTAGGTCAGCGTGCCGCTGACGCGGCCGATGCCCGGCAGCGTGATCGACGGGTTCGTCAGCGAGCCACTGGTGATAATCGACGTTACGCCGTCGGCGCCCACGATATTGGCAAAGGGGCCGATCAACGTGCCGGTGTGGTTCACGATCAGCTTGAACACCTGGCCGATGGTCGGATTGGACGACAGGAACTGCCCGCCCAGCAATTGCAAGGTCGCGCCGGCGAGCGACACGCTCTGCGTTACGCCGCTCACGCCGTCGACATTGACCTGGTCGTATCCCTGGCCGGCGCCCACGTTGTCCAGGTTGATCACGACGATCGAAGTCGGCTGCAAGTTGAGCGTGCCCACGTCGAGGATGGCGTCGGGCGTGCCGGGAACTCCCGGAGCGATCACGCCCCCGCTGCTCAGTGCCGTCGAGCCCAGTGCGAAGCCGTTGCCGCCCAGCGTGGCGCCGCTTGCCACGGTCGTGGCGCTGGTGCTGCTCTGCGTGCCGTTGACCAGCAGCGTGCCGGCGTTGACGGCCGTGGGCCCGGTATAGGTGTTGCTGCCGCCCAGCGTCAGGTCGCCGGTCGTATTGTCGGTGAGCCCCCCGCTGCCGACGATGTTGCCGTCGAGCGCCAGGTTGCCCGCCCCGGCAGTGCTCAGCAGGTTGCCGCCGTTGGTGACCGCGCCATTGATGGCGAGGCTGCCGCCGGCGGCCGAGGACGCGATCGTGGCCGCGCCGGCCAGCGTGACACTGCCGGCAAACACGTTGCTGCCGCCCAGATTGTCGATGGCCCCGCCGCGCTGGATGGCGCCGGCGCTGGTCACGCCCTGGCCGGAGATCGTGATCGGCACGCTGGCCGCGTAGTTCGGGCTGTTGTTGAAGGCCAGCGTCGAGTCGTTGTTGACAAACACGCCGGCGGCGGTGCCCAGCGACGAGTTATTGTCGACAATCAAGGTGCCCGAATCGTAATTGATCGTCGTGGTTCCGGTGTACGAGTTGGGCCCGGCGAGATCGAGCGTGCCGTAGCCGGACTTGGTCAAGGTGAAGGCGCCGGAGATGTTGGCGTTCACTTGCAACTCGACCGGCGTCTGGTTTCCGTGGTTGATGTTGAAAATCCGGTTGGCGCTCAACGCGGTAGTGCCGTCGAGCAGGGCCGGCGGAGAAGCGGCGGTCGTGCCGCTGCTGGCGATGGCGTTGACCGTGTTGCCCAAGGTCAGGATGCCGAAGCCGGTTTCGACGTCGCCGCTCATTGTCGGTCCGACCGTCAGATCCAGCACGCCGATCGTATCGTTCTTGCTGTTGGTGGCCAGGTCCAAGAGGCCGGTGCTGCCCACGACCACGACGGTACCGGCGCCGACGTTGGCCGAGCCGGCGTTGGGCCCGAACTGCACGACGGCCGACTTGGCCGCGCCGCCGGCATCGCCGCCGATGATCAGCGTGCCGGTCGAAATGGCACTCAGGGCGGCCGTCTTGTCCAGCAGCAGCGTGCCGGAATTCACGCTGGTCATACCGCTCATCACGTTGCTGATGTTGCCCGACAGATCCAGCGAGCCGGCGCCGACCTTGGCAATGCCCAGCACGTCGGTGCCGGTCGGGGTGATATTGGCATTCAGCGTCAGCAGGCCGCTATCCACGCCCACGCCGGCGTTCTGCGTATCCAGCACGATCAGGCCGCTCAGCGAGTTGTTGCCCGACAGGCTGTGCAGCGCCCCGGAGCCCAGCACGTTCGTGCCTTGCGCCGTATCGCCGGCGACGACGGTGCCCGACCCGGCCAGGTTGACCAGTTCGTTGGCGATATTCACGTTGCCGCCCACGGATTGCGTGGCGGTGGCGACGTTGGCCGCGCCGCCGGTCAGTGGCGTAACCGAGCTGTTGGCGCCGCTGATTTGCGG
>DATCFX010001520.1:0-2723 GCA_036509275.1 Pirellulales bacterium
GGCGACGATGCCCGACAGCTCTTTGCGCGCAAACCGCTCGGCCGCCAGGCGGGCCGCCCCGGCCGCGGCGGCATCGACGGCAGCAGCGCGATCGCCTGCGGCCAAGACATCGGCCGCGAAGCCCGCCGCCTGGAATACCGCCTCGCGCGGAATGTCGGCTGTCGCGCTTCCGACAGGGCCGCAGCTCACGTCGACCACGACGCAGGCCACGCCCAAGGCCTGCAATTGTTCGCGCAGGAAATCGGCTTCGGCGCCTTTGGTATCCAGCGCCGCGAACAGGAAAACGGCCATATCCCTGCCGACTGTTGGAGGTGCTCGCCCCGGGCTGACGCTCAGTAAGCGCGCCCAGTACGATGTGCAACCGGCGCAAACCGCTTAGTAGCGCGCCAGTTCCTTTTCGGCACCCTCGGGCTGGACCGCCCGCAGCGTTTCTTGGGCCTTCTGCGTCATGAAGCGCAGCTCGCTGCCGATGGCGATGAACTGCATACCCTGCTCGGCCCGCGCCAGCGCGGCCCGGGGATCCATGGTGTGCATGCCGGTCGGCGTGCCGGTTTTTTTGCCGGCGGCCACGACGCGGGCGAGCATCTCTTCGAGCTGCTCGTCGGTGGCTTCCGGCCCGCCGGCGGTGCGCATGTTGGCCCGCAGATCGACGGGTCCGACAAAAATTGCATCGACGCCCGGCAACGCGTAGATTTCTTCTGCATTGTCGACGCCGGTTGGGCTTTCGGTTTGCAGGATGACGAGGATTTCGTCATTGGCGCGGCGAAAATACTCGACCGAGGTGGTGTCGAAGTTCAGGGCGTGCAATCCGCCGCCCAAGCTGCGATTGCCCTCGGGCGGATACTTGGCTGCCGCGATGGCGGTTTGGGCTTGCTCGACCGTATCGACCATCGGCACGACGATGCCCCAGGCACCGGCGTCCAACGCGCGCTTGATATAGAAGTGGTTCCCCTGCGGCACGCGGCAAATCGGCACGCAGCCGGCTTCGGCGATCCCGGCAAACACGGCCGCAGCCTGCGCCCAATCGATCGGCGAATGCTCCATATCCAGCGTCAGCCAGTCGAAGCCGGCCCGGGCCAGCACGCGCGTGGCATACAAATCGCCCAGCGACAGCCAGGTTCCATACGACGGTTTTCCGGCCTGCAACGTGCGCTTGACGGGATTCACTTTCATGGGGGCATACACCTTCATAGGAGATGGGCAACCAAGGGGGGGCACGAAATCACGGCGGGACTTAAGTCCTCAATTTTGCCCCGCCGGCCCGCCAAGAGCAAGTGCCGAGCACGAGCGTGTTTGCAACCATTAGAAATGTCCCCATGTTCTCCACAGTAGAAATGTCCCCTTGGTTTCAGACCGGAACCTTCTGCTTCCCGCGCTTTTTCAGAACAGGCCTTGAAAACTACTCCACGATGCAGTGTAATAGTGGATGAAAGGAGCCGCTGATGGCCCCCGTCTTGTCCAACCACCGTGCGTGTCCTGCCAAAGCCTCGTTGCGGGACAGGCCGTTGATCTCGCCTGAGATGGCCCTGTCGCTCGAAGGCCTGTTTGGAGTCTTGGCGAACGACACCCGGCTGCGGCTCATCCATGAGATCGCACGACACAATGACGTTTGCGTCGGCGATCTCGCGGCGGCGCTGGAAATGAAGCCGCAGGCCGTATCGAATCAGCTGCAACGCCTGCTGGACAAAGGCATCGTCGCCACGCGCCGGGAGGGGAACAACATTTATTATCGGATTCTCGATCCGTGCGTCATGGTGCTGTTGGAACGTGGATTGTGTTTGATCGAAGAAACCGCCAAGCGAAGGGAGCCAGCGCGATGAATCGCCGCACTGTTTTGAGTTTGGTTGCATGTCTGTTGGGGCTCGCCGGAACCGTTGTGGGGCAAAACAAAGAACCGAGCGATGGCCCGGGATGCTGCATGCGTTGTCAGGCGTGTCAAAGCGCCTGCCAGGCTTGCGTCGCTGAGTGCTTGAAGGAAGGCGGCGACCGAAAAGCTTGCATCCTGGCGTGCCTGGATTGCGCTGACATCTGCGAGGCGTGCGCCAAGATCGACGCGCGCCACGGGCCGTCGAGCGCCGCAATTGCCACGGTGTGTGCCGCCGCGTGCGAGCGTTGTGCCACCGAGTGCGCGAAGCACAAGGATGACGCTGCCTGCACCAAATGTGCGGAACTGTGCCGCGAATGCTCGCAAATGTGTCGCCAAGTCGCACGTTAGCGCGCCAGTGCCGCTTCCATTTCGGGAGTTTCCCGGCGCTTTGCGACCGAGTCTGTGCCCGGTTATGTTTGCAAGCAGTGGCAGATGCAACGATCCGTCAGTGGAGGGCACGGGCATGCGCGCGGCAGTCAGCGGAGCGACCGGCTTTATCGGCAAGCGATTGCTCGAACAGCTTACGCGGCCCGTGGTACTCACGCGCGACCCGCGGCGCGCGGCTTCGACCCTTGGTAATATCGAAGCCCATGCCTGGGATCCGATCGCCGGCCCGCCGCCGCTGGAAGCCCTGCGCGGCCTGGACGCCGTGTTTCACCTGGCGGGCGATCCGGTGGCCGACGGCCGCTGGACCGAGGAGAAAAAGTGCCGCATTCGCGACAGCCGGGTGCTGGGCACCCGGCACCTGGTCGAGAGCTTGTCGCGATTGCCCCAGGACGAGCGCCCCAAGGTGCTAGTGTCGGCCTCGGCCGTGGGCTATTACGGCGATCGTGGCGACGACCTGCTGACCGAAGAC
>DATCFX010001521.1:0-3015 GCA_036509275.1 Pirellulales bacterium
CGATTTAATGGCCAAGGCCGGCGTGGCGTACACCGTCGGCCGCGAGAGCAATTCCGCTTACCACGAAACGCTCGACGGCGTGCAGCTCGGCTCGAAAAAGCACCAGTTCAAGCTCCCGGTCGATCCCTACCGTACTCCCGGGGATCCGGCCAGCGGACTGCTGCCCGGCATGCATGCCGGCTCGCCCGGCGTGCATGGCCAGGGCGATCGCCGGGTGCAGGCTTACAACTTTCGCATGTGCATGACCGACGTCCCTGAGAACCGCCTGCCGTTTCCCAAGCCGGCCGGGTACGACCCGCTGCGTTACGAGCTGCTGCTGCGTTATATGCAGGCCGGCGAGTGGGACGTGCTGGGTAATAACGCTGCGATGCCCAACCGCAAGACCGACACGAACAACAACGGCGCATTTTCCACCGATAATATCGGCATGAACTACGAATATCCCGACGGCGACCACGCCACGCGCGAGCGCATCTTTCGCGAACACGTGCAGTACCAGCAGGGGCTGATGTGGTTCCTGGCCAACGACCCCCGCGTGCCGGAAAAGGTGCGGCAAGAGATCAGCCGCTGGGGACTGGCGCGCGACGAGTTTCCCGACACCGGCGGTTGGCCGCATCAACTCTATGTCCGTGAAGCACGGCGGATGATTGCCGACGTGGTGATGACCGAGCAGCATTGCCAGGGCGAAGTGCCGGCCGCCGACTCCGTGGGCCTGGCCGCCTACGGCATGGACTCGCACAACACGCAGCGCTACGTCGATGCCACCGGGCACGCCCGCAACGAGGGCGACGTGCAAGTCCACGGTTTCAGTCCTTACCCGATCGCCTATCGCTCGATCGTGCCCAAGGCGGGCGAGTGCGGCAACCTGCTGGTGCCGGTGTGCTTGTCGGCCACGCACATTGCGTACGGCTCGATCCGCATGGAGCCGGTGTTCATGGTCCTGGGGCAATCGGCCGCCACGGCCGCCTGCCAAGCCATCGACGCCGGCCGCAGCGTGCAGGAGATTGTCGCCAAGGCCCTGGCCGCGCGATTGCTGGCCGATGGCCAGGTGCTCGAGTGGAAGGGCCCGAAGCGCCGCTCGGCCCTCGATCCCCGTCGGTTGCCTGGCATCGTAATGGACGACACGCAGGCGCAGTTGTCAGGTGATTGGGTCGAAAGCCAGACGACTGGCGGCTTCATCGGCAGCCGCTATCTGCACGACGGCCGCCAGCTGCAGGGGGCCAAGCGGGCCAAGTTCGTCATCCCGATCGAGCAGAGCGGCTCGTACGAGGTGCGGCTGGCATACACGGCGCTGGGGAATCGGGCCACCAACGTGCCGGTGACCATCGAAGCGGCCGACGGCAATCACAATGTCACGGTCAACGAGCGCCGCGAGCCAGCCGTGGATAAACTTTTTCAACCGCTGGGCACCTTCCGCTTCCAGCGCGGCAAGCCGGCCGTCGTCGTGATCAGCAACGCCCACGCGGATGGCTACGTCGTTGTCGACGCCGTGCAGCTGCTGCCCGATCGATCGAACGAGGCGAAACCGTAGCGGCGCCCGGAAGGCGTCATCGATGGTTCACATGATAGTCGCAAGCTGCCGCAATCGAACGAATCAGGGCTGCGCCGTGGCGCAGGTCGGTTGGCTTGTACTGGGAGCCTGGATCTTCCTGGCTTCGACTGCCGCGGCAGAGCCGCCGGCCGACGACAAGGCGCTGGTCATCCAAGCCACGCCGCTGCCGTTTGCTGCCGGCGAGCCGCTTTGCCGGGCGGCGCTGGTCCAGCGGCCGGCTGCCTTGAAAGGCCTGGTGTCGTGGACGATCGAAACGCGCCGACATCGCGGCGGTCTCGAGTCGATGGCTCTCAGTCCCGACGGCAAATTGCTGGCAACCGGCGGTTCGGATGCCACGATTCACGTCTGGGATTTGGCCAGCGGCAAGCTCGTGCGGATCTTGGTCGCGGAAGATGATCCCATCCGTTCGTTGTCATGGTCGCCGGATGGCAAGGTGCTGGCCGCGGCCGGCTCGTTCGAAAAAACGCTGCGCCTGTGGAACGCCGAGACGGGTCTGCTGTTGCGCACGTTCACGGACTTCAAGGATTTTGTAGCTCTGGTCCGCTGGTCGCCCGATGGCCGCCGTCTGGCGGCAGCCGGCGGTTTTAGCGGTTGGATCTGGTCGTGGGACGTGGCCTCGGATCGGGCGGCCCTGCTGACTGAGCTCGGGCAGCCAGTGATCGATTTAGATTGGTCGCCCGACAATAGCCGGTTGGCCGTGGCGATTATTGCTACGCCGGTATCCGTGATCGATGCGGCGACCGGGAAAAATTTGCAATCTTTTGGCGATGCTCGTGCGATGACGTATTGCGCCCGTTGGTCCCCCGACGGCAGCCAGTTGGCCATCGGCGACGAGAGCGCAGCGGCCCTGTATGCCATGCCCCAAGCCTCGCTGCTGTGGAAACGGCCTGGCATCAGTTGGGGCGCGGCATGGTCGCCCAATGGCCGCCGGTTGGCGATGGTTCGAACCGACGGCGTGCATATCATGATGGCCGACGGCGGCCAGACCGACAGGAAGTTGCCCGATCGCGCGAACAGCCTCCTATGGCATACGGCCGATAGCCTGCTGCTTCGGCACCCTACGACCGTTTCGCAAGTTGATCCCATTACAGGCAAACCGCTGGTCAAGCGTTGGATCGCCGGCACCCGGCCACCTATCTGGTCGACTGGGAGGCCCATCGTCTCCGGACTGGCGACGAAGACGCTCCACTTGTGGGATCGTGTCACGGCCGCCAAGTCCTGGGTGCTGACCGGACATACCGCGGCGATCAGCGGAGTCGCCTGGCAAAACGATGGCGATGTGCTGGCCTCGGCGGCTTGGGACAAGACGATTCGGCTCTGGGACGCCAAGAGTGGCAAGCTGTTGCATGTCGTCAAAGACTTGCCAGAGCCCGCGCTGCATTTGGCCTGGTCTCCCGACGGCAAGACGCTGGCATCGTCAGGAATGGGCCGCACGGTGCGCCTGACCGGCGCGGCGGGAGAAG
>DATCFX010001522.1:0-2108 GCA_036509275.1 Pirellulales bacterium
GACCTGCTGCGGCAGCCGGCTGCGCGACGATGCCTCGGCCGTGCGCTTCCGCGACCGCACGATGGACCACATTTGCCGCACGCCGCTGGGCGCGCTGCTCGAACAGTTGAACTCCTGGAAGCTTTCTGCGCCGGAACGCAAAGTGGCCGGCGAGCTGCTGCGCGAAGTCCGCAACCGCGTGCAGTTCCTGGTGGACGTGGGCCTGGAATATCTCACGCTGTCGCGCGCGGCCCCCACGCTCTCGGGCGGCGAAGCCCAGCGGATTCGGCTGGCCAGCCAGGTCGGCAGCGGCCTGACCGGCGTGCTGTACGTGCTCGACGAGCCGACGATCGGCCTGCATCCGCGTGATAATCGCCGGCTGCTCAAGGCGCTAGCCCGGTTGCGTGATCTGGGCAACACGCTGCTGATGGTCGAACACGACCGCGAGGTGATCCAGAGCGCCGACCAATTGCTCGATTTTGGCCCCCGGGCCGGCGAGTTGGGAGGCCAGGTCGTGGCCCGCGGCACTCCGGCCGAAGTGGCCAGTCAGGCCGATTCGGTCACCGGGCCGTATCTCTCCGGCACCAAGGCCATTGCCATTCCCAGCAATCGCCGCATGGCCACGACACAGCCGGCAACTGCGCAGCCGGCAACAGCGCAGCCGGCCACAGCGAAAAAATCCAAGGCAGCCGCGAAAGGCAACGACAAGGCCACGCTCGCATCGGCGCAGCCGCCCGGCGGCGGATGGCTGGAAGTGGTCGGTGCCCGGCATAATAACCTGCGTTCGGTCAACGTGCGCATTCCGCTGAGCACGTTCACGGTGGTCACCGGCGTGAGCGGCAGCGGCAAAAGCTCGCTGATCGAGGACGTGCTGTACAACAGCCTGGCCCGCACGCTGCACCGGGCGCGGACCATGCCGGCGGCGCACGACGCGATTCGCGGCGTCAATCTGATCAATAAAGTGATTCGCGTCGATCAGCAGCCGCTGGGCAACACGCCGACATCGAACCCGGCCACGTACACCGGCGTGTTCGATATCATTCGCTCGCTGTACTCGAACCTGCCCGAGGCTCGGCTGCGGGGCTACACGGCGCGGCGGTTCAGTTTCAACGTGCCGGGCGGGCGCTGCGAAAAGTGCGAAGGCAACGGCCAACTGCGGATCGAGATGCACTTCCTGCCGGACGTGTGGGTCGAGTGCGACGAGTGCCGCGGACGCCGCTACAATCCCGAGACGCTGAACGTCCGCTTTCGCGGCCAGACGATCGCCGACGTGCTGGAGATGACCGCCGGCAAAGCGGTCGAGCTGTTCGGCAACATCCCCAAGATTCGCAAGGTGCTCGAAACGCTGTGCGACGTGGGGCTGGACTACATCCGCTTGGGCCAGGCGGCCCCGACGCTGTCGGGCGGCGAAGCCCAGCGCGTGAAGCTGGCGGCCGAACTTTCGCGGCCCGATACCGGCCAGACGCTTTATTTGCTCGACGAGCCGACCACCGGCCTGCACTTCGAGGATCTGGCTCGGCTGCTGGACGTGCTCAATCGGCTGGTGGATCTAGGCAACACGGTGGTCGTGATCGAACACAACCTGGACGTGATCAAAACGGCCGATTGGATCATCGACATGGGTCCCGAAGCCGGCGAGGGGGGCGGCTACGTCGTGGCTTGCGGCACGCCCGAGGATGTCGTGACCCATGCCCTCGCCGCCCAACCGGTTCGGCGAACCAAGGCGAGCGCCAAGGCCGCGCCGCTGCTGCGTTCGCACACCGGCGAGATGCTGGCCGAAGTGCTCTCCGCCGGACCCTATGTCCACCGCAAGCTGCACGACTTCGTGGCGGCCGAGGCCGATCGCGAGGGGGATTTGGACATTGCGGCCGTCGGCGAAGAAGCCAGCATGCCTTGGGAAAGCGATGGCCGCCGGTGGCACACGGCCGATCGCGTGGGCCGGCAGGGTCAGCCCTGCCGCTGGGACGGGCGGATTCTGGCGGGGGTGATCGATCGGATTCACGAGTTGGGCGAGTTCAGCCCGACGAACTGGAACGCCCGCACGGTGGTCGAGATTTCGGCGGCCCGCAAGAGCGACGGCTGGTTCATGCACGCGCTGACCGGCGAGGAATGGCTGTTGAAACTCAAGT
>DATCFX010001523.1:0-8006 GCA_036509275.1 Pirellulales bacterium
GTCTTCGGCGAAACATACGGCGTGTGCGGCCGGAAAAACCCGACGCCCAGAAAGAACGGCCGGTCCTTGTGCCGCGCACACCGCTCGAGCACCCATTCGGCGTCGGCCGCATTCAGGCCGTCGGTGTGGTGCGGATCGCTCTGGGGCGAAGCATACCAGCTCAGCACCCCGCCAAACTGGCCCGGGACCAGCGAAATGATGTTCGGCTCCTCCTCCAGGCGGTCGACGCCGGCGGGGTTCAGTTCCAGTTCCCACGAGCCAGGGTCATCGTGGCCGTTCGTGCCGATGGATCGCGGCACGTTGTAGTGATACATCTTGCCGATCCGCGCGGCGAAATAGCCTTGCAGGCGAAACGCCTGCGGCAAGCTGAAGTGCGAAGGGATCGTCTGCCGGAAAATCTGGCTGTTGGCCAGAATGCCGGTGCTGTTGGGATACAGGCCGGTCAGCATCGAGTTGCGGCTCGGGCCGCAGAGCGGAAACGTGCAATACGCCCGGTCGAACCGCACGCCGCGGGCGGCCAGGCGATCGATGTTCGGCGTCTTGGCCCGAGGGTCGCCATAGCAACCGAGATAGTTGTTCAAATCGTCCGACATGAGCAGCAACACGTTGGGCCGCGTTTCCGCTGCCGACGTGAATTGCGGAAGCACGAGCGGCGAAACGACGAGCAGCAGCACAAGCAATCGATTCATGGATCGGCCTTTGCGATGAAAGCACACGCGACAGAAGAACCGCTCGTTTCGCCGCCCTTACCTGGCCGCCTTTTTTGCTCTCGGCTTGCGCGGCGGCAGCGGCTGGTGGTCCTGCTTGCCGGCTTTCCAGAAGTCGACGGCCACGGTGTTCTGCTGCGGCGCGCCGGGCGTGCTGCGGCCTTGGGTCACGTTTTGTTCCATCAGCTTGGTCAATTCGGCGACGATCGCCGGTTGCTCGCCCTGCAAGTTGGTCTGCTCGCCAATGTCGCGCTGGAGGTTATAAAGCTGCACCAGCGGCAGTTTGCTCGTGTCGTTGATTCCCGGTCGCGGCTTGCTCCAGCCGGCCGAGCCGGGGCAGAATTCCAGCTTCCACATGCCGCGGCGCAGAGCAAACGCGCCGTTGATCGAATGGTGGACGATCACCTCCCGCGCCGGCGGCGCGTCGCTGGAAGTCAGCGCACCCAAAAAGCTGATGCTGTCCTCGGCCGCGGTCGCCGGCAGTTTTGTCTCCAGGATGTCGGCCACGGTGGCCATGAAATCGGTGTGGCACATCAAATGATCGGACTGGCGGCCGCCCTGCACCTTGCCAGGCCAGCGCACCAGAAACGCCACGCGATGACCGCCGTCGTAAATGTCGGCCTTCTCGCCGCTGAAGACGTAGCTGGGGTTGTGGCCTTTGGCCAGCAGCTCCTCGAAATTCGCCACCGGCGAGCAGCCGTTGTCGCTGGTGACGATCACCAGCGTATTGTCGGCCAGTCCCAATTCGTCCAGCGAGCGCAACAACTGGCCGATGCTGTCGTCCGTTTGCATCACGAAATCGGCATAGGGGTTGATCCCGCTCTTGCCCAGCCAGTTTTTGCTGGGAGCGATGGGCGCGTGCGGTGAAGCCAGCGGCAAGTACATGAAAAACGGCTCGCCGCGCTTCGCCGCTTCGGCCCGCGAGCGGACATACTCGATGGCCTTGCTGGTGAGCGTGGGCAGGATATCCTCGAGCTCGAAGTCGGGCGCCGCGGGGCCCAGCCGCGAACGACGCTCGGGATGGCCCGACACGATCGGGAACGACTTTTCGACCGTCGGCAAGATCGTGACGTGATCGTTTTCGATGAACGTGTAGGGCACCATGTCGGCCGAAGCGGAGATGCCATAGTAATAGTCAAAGCCGACCGAGTTCGGGCCTTCCGTGATCGGCTTGGAATAATCGACGTTGTGGACCTGGTCGGGCTTTTCGATCGCCAAATCCTCGATCGGCTTGCCCGGCAGCCGGGCCCAGTTCATGCCCAGGTGCCACTTGCCGACGCAGGCCGTGTGATAGCCGTGGTCTTTGAGCAAATTGGCCACGGTATAGCGGCCCGGCTCGATCAGCCGCGGGCTCAGTCCGCCCAGGACGTGCTTTTGCAGCGGGCTGCGCCAGCAATAGCGGCCGGTGATAACGCCATAGCGCGTCGGCGAGCAGACGGCCGAGCCGGTGTGCGCATCAGTGAACGCGATACCCTGCGCGGCCAGTCGGTCGAGGTTCGGCGTGGCGATCTTGCCCTCGGGGTTCAAGGCGCGCACGTCGCCGTAGCCCAGATCGTCGCAGAGCACATAAATGATGTTGGGTTTGGCGGAAGCCGCAAGACTGGGGGCTGCTACGAGACTGAGGAGAAATAGGGCGAGCAATTTTTTCAGCATGGGAGGGTGGCTTTCGCGTGCGTGAGGAGACAATAATCTACGCTGACGATGCCTAGTATGCTGCGCCCCGCGGCCGCAAGCAAATGGTCGCCGTAGGTGCCGCGAGCTCCAGCGGCACCAGCGTTTTGCGCACCCGCACGTTGTTCCGCACGCCCCACGGTCCGGCTCGGCTCGCCGGACCTACAGGAGTTTTTTGCCATGAGAATGTTCGGCCTGGCGCTCGGTTTGCTCGTTTGCCTCTCGCAGTCGGTCGCTGGCCGCGATCGGCCGAATATCCTGCTGGTCTTGTCCGATGACCATAGTGCCGCGCACGTCGGCGCCTATGGCAACCCGGACATCAAAACGCCGAACCTCGACCATTTTGCGGCCGAGGGCATGCGCTGCGATCGGGCCTACGTGGCCTGCCCGCAGTGCGTGCCGTCGCGCGCCGCCATCATGACCGGCCGCTCGCCGGTGGCCATCCAGATGACCCGCTTCAGCGCCCCGCTGCCGGCGGATGTAAAGACGTATCCCGAACTGCTGCGCTCGCATGGTTATTTCACCGGCGTGGCCGGCCGGACTTACCACCTCGATGGGGCCGGCTCCAGCCAACCGGAGGGGCAAAAACTGTACGCGGACGAGCAACTGCGGACCTTCGCCCGACGGCTGGATTTCGTCAAACAGGCGGGCAACATCAAGGACATCGTGGGGCAATACAAGGAATTTCTCGACGCCGTGCCCGCGGGCAAGCCGTTCTGTTTGCAACTCTGTTTCACCGATCCGCACCGGCCGCTCGACCGCGGCGCGATCCGCGAGCCGCACGATCCGGCCAAGCTGACGCTGCCGCCCCATTACCCCGACACGCAGTTGGTGCGCGAAGATTTCGCCCGCTATTACGACGAGATTTCCCGAGCCGATCAGACCTTTTCCCAAGTGCTGGCCGAGTTGGATCGGCGGCACCTGGCCGACAACACGCTCGTGGCCTTCATGGGCGACAACGGCGCGTCGCAGCTGCGCGGCAAGGGCACGCTCTACGAGTTTGGCATTCACGTGCCGCTCGTCGTGCGCTGGCCGGGTCGGATTCGTGCCGGCTCCAGCAGCAGCGATCTGATCTCGGGCGAAGACCTGGCCCCGACGTTTCTGCAAGCCGCGGGCGTCGACGTGCCCCACGAGATGACCGGCCGTAGCTTTCTGGAGCTGCTGCTGGGCCAGCCCTACCAGCCGCGCACCTACATCTTCGCCGAGCGCGGGGCGCACGGCAGCGGCCTGCCGACCAATTCGGCCAATTTCGACCTGGGCCGCGCCATCGTCAGCAAGACGCACAAGCTGATCTACAACGCGCTCTGGCAACTACCTTATACGCCGGTCGACTTCGCCGGCGACGATTTTTGGAAGGAGCTGCAAGCGCAGCACGCCTCCGGCAAACTTTCGCCGGAGTTGGATCGGTTGTATTTTGCGCCGCAGCGTTCGATGTTCGAGTTGTACGACCTGGTCGCCGACCCGGCCGAGATGCACAACCTGGACGGCAAGCCCGAGACGGCGGCGCTCGAGCGCGATCTCAAGGCGCAGCTCGAAGTCTGGATGATCCGCGAGCACGATTTCCTGCCGCTGCCGTTCGGCGCGTCGGCCAAGAAAAAGAAAAACGCGCATCGTCGGCAGGCGGCCGGATCGTAGCGCTCAGCGCATCAGATCGTAGCAAAAAAGCTGGTCCTGCTCGCGCAGATAGAGCTTGCCGCCCACGACCACCGGATGCGGCCAACTCGGCTTCTTGTTTTCCTCGGCGGCGGGGATCTCGAACTTGCCTTTCAGTTCGTAGCCCTTGGGCGTGGCCGCGATCTGGGCCAGCACGCCGTTCTGATAGCGGAAGTACAAATGCCCGTCGGCGTAGACCACGGCAGCCGAGCCGGTGCCGGCTCCGCGCCCGCCGTTCCACATGATCTTGCCGCTCTTCCACTCGACGCAGACCGGAAAGCCCGCGCCGTGCCCGGTGCCGCCGTACAGGTAATCGCCCACCAGCACCATGCCGCCGTGATGATTCTGCAGCGTTTTGGGATCGAGAAAATACACTTCCTCGGCCTCAAAACCCTTGGCCGTGCGATTGATCTTCAGCAGTGCGGCGCCGGTCTGATAGCCGGTCGAGCAGAAGACATAGTCGCCATGCACGATCGGCGTGGGGATATTGGCGACGCCGTTGGCGATGCGATTGTAGCCCCACAAAAACTTGCCGTCGTCGGCCGAGACGCCGACCACGCCGCGCCCCAGCAACTGCACGTACTGTCGCTGGCCGTCGGCCTGGGAAACGACGATCGAAGAATACGCCGCGCCGTCCTTGCCCTTGTCGCCCAGCGCCGGAAGTTTGCTTCGCCAAATTTCGTCGCCAGTCTGCTTGTCGAGGGCCACGATCGCGGCGTCTGGGCCGCCGGGCGTGCAGACCAGCTTGTTCCCATCGACCAGCGGCGACTCGCTAAAGCCCCAGCCGCTCATCATCTTGCCGCCAAAATCCTGGGCAAAATTTTTCTTCCAACGCACGGCGCCGGTCTCCCGGTCCAAGCACACCAGGTCGCCATACGTGCCGATCGCATACACCCGATCGCCGTCGACCGTGGGCGTCGAGCGCGGGCCGACGTAGCCACTGTCCTTCCAAGCGTTGCTGATCTTCGTCGACCAGAGCAGCTTGCCGCCGTCGGCATCGAGCGCCTCGACAAACTGCTCCTTGTTGCGGTCGCCCATCGTGAAGATCATGCCACCGGCGACCGATACCGACGCAAAACCGCCGCCCAGGCCGCTGGCCGTCCACGCCAGGTGCGGACCATCGGCCCCCCAATCGTGCTGCAAGCCCTTCTCCGTCGACACGCCGTCGCGCTGCGGGCCGCGCCATTGCGGCCAATTGGGCTCGACCGATTTTGTTTCCGCACACAGGGCCGTGCCGGCCAACAGCAACACGACCAGGCTGGAACAAGCGAACAGGCGGGGCATGGAGACGGATCCTTCTGATTCTCGGGCGGGAAAAAACGCAGGCGGGAACACCCAGCGTAGGGTGCGATCCAATCTAATCATAATCCGTCATCCCTGCGAGCAATTTTAGCCTCCCGTCGGCCTCCGTGTGGCCCGCCCGCAAGCCCACGGACTGCGGTCCGTGGGTTCACCCTAGCTGGCGCCGCCCCGTCATTCCTCTATTCTCCTGGCAGCAGTTCACCATTTCTACCCAAAGGAGTTCGCCGGTGCAGCGGGTCGCACGTTTCGTGTGGAAGCGGCTGCTCTGGCTGGGTGGCCACGAATTGGTCGTGCTGGCAGGCTTGCTGCTGATCGTGGCCGGCCTGTGGTCCTTCATCATGCTGGCCGATGCCATCCGCGGCGGGCACACGCCGGCCATCGACGACCAAATCTTGCGGGCATTACGGCGGCCCGACGATCCGGCCGTGCCGATCGGCCCCACGTGGATGGTGGAAGTCATGCGCGACATCACGGCCCTGGGCGGCCCGACGGTGATCGTGCTGGTCGTGAGCGCGGTGTCCGGCTTTTTGCTCTTCGACCGCAAGCTGGGAGCCGCGGCCTTGGTGCTGCTGGCGACGACGCTCGGCTTCGCGCTCAGCGAGGTGCTCAAGGCCGCCTTCGATCGGCCGCGTCCCCACATCGTGCCGTTTCTGACTTCGGCCACCAGCGCCAGTTTTCCCAGCGGCCACAGCATGATGTCGGCCGTGGTGTATCTCACGCTGGGCGCCTTGCTCACGCGCCTGGTCCGCCGCCGCTGGATGAAACTCTATTTCCTGGCCGTGGCCGCCACGCTCAGCGTCTTGATCGGCATCAGCCGCGTGTACCTGGGAGTTCACTATCCCAGCGACGTGCTGGCCGGCTGGTCGGCCGGACTCGTGTGGGCCGCCGGCTGCTGGCTGCTGGCCCGGCGACTGCAACAGCGCGGGCAGATCGAACGCAGCGTGTGAGCGGCTCGAAAGTGGGGTGCCGAAAACCACTGGGTTGCATCGCGCCGCGCCGTGGAGCATTATGGGCATCGCGATGGTTCTGGTTTCCTGTCGATGGCGGAGCGACTGCAAAATGCGCCCAACTGCTGCGATCTTCCTGTGCCTGCTGCTCGTGCCGGCCAGTGCCTGGGCCGATGGCCCGCGCGATAACCATCCAGAAAGTATTCGGCCGATCCCTCCGGCCGGCATTGAAGTGCCGCAGGCAGACGCCCAGCAGTTGCATCGCGGCCTGAACGAGTTGGGCCAGGCACTCAAGCGGCTCGCCGGCCGCCGCGATGCGGTGTTGCAGGAGCTGCTGCCCGACGTCGAAATCTTCGACCGCGCCGTGCGCGATGCGCTGGACTTCCACGAGTTCTTTGCCAAGGGCGACGTGCAAAAAGCCAGGCAACTACTCAAGCTGGGACTCGACCGGGCCGGCGAGTTGGAAAAGGGAACCGCGAGTTGGCCGGACGCGCGCGGGCTGATCGTTCGCGGCTACCGCTCGCGAATCGACGGCTCGGTGCAGCCGTATGGCCTGGTCGTGCCCAAGTCGTATTCGGCGCAGGCGGCTGGCCGCTATCGGCTCGATATCTGGTTTCACGGCCGCGGCGAAACGCTCAGCGAAGTGAATTTTCTGGACCAGCGGCTCAAGCAGCAAGGTCAGTTCACGCCGGCAGACACAATTGTGCTGCACCCCTACGGCCGGTACTCGAACGCCTTCAAGTTTGCCGGCGAGACCGACGTGCTCGAGGCCTTGGCCGACGTTCAGCGCCGCTACCGCATCGATCCGGATCGCATCGCCGTGCGTGGCTTTTCGATGGGCGGGGCCGCCTGCTGGCAATTCGCAGTCCACTTTGCCGATCGCTGGGTGACGGCCAATCCTGGCGCGGGGTTCGCCGAGACCGCGTTGTTTCTCAAGAACTTTCAAGGCGAAACCGTGCAGCCCACCTGGTACGAGCGCCTGCTGTGGCGCTGGTACGACTGCCCCGGTTACGCCGGCAATCTGGCCCAGTGCCCGACCGTCGCCTACAACGGCGATATCGATCCCCAGAAGCAAGCGGCCGACGTCATGCAGCAGGCGCTGCGGGCCGAAGGCCTGACGCTGAAGCGAGTCATCGGCCCGGGCACGAAGCACAAGTACCATCCTCAATCGGCCGTCGAAGTCGCGGGTCTGATGGCCAGCATTGCCCAGCACGGCCGCACGCAGATCCCGGCCGAGATCGATTTCACCACGTACACGCTGATCTACAACCGCTATACCTGGCTGGAGCTGACCGGCTTGGGCGAACAGTGGCAGCGCGCCCGGGTGCGGGCCACGCTCAAGCCGCAGCGGATCGCGCTGGCGACGGAAAACGTCACGGACTTGAATCTCGATTTTCCGGCGGGCTGGGCCCCCTTCGATTTGCGGCGGCCGGTGAAACTCGAAATCGACGATGCCGAGCTGCTGGCCCCGCCGCCCACGACCGACCACGGGTGGAGCTGCTCGCTGTATCGCGAGCGTGGCCAGTGGCGCGTTGGTTCGCGGCCGTACGATGGTCTGCACAAAGGCCCGGGCCTGGCAGGCCCGATCGACCATGCGTTCATGGATTCGTTTCTGATCGTCAAGCCCAGCGGCACGTGCCGCTCGGCCAAGATCGACGGCTGGGTGAAGGCCGAGATGCAGCATGCGATCGAGCATTGGCGCCGGCACTTTCGCGGCCACGCCCGG
>DATCFX010001524.1:0-1560 GCA_036509275.1 Pirellulales bacterium
TCGGTCAGAAAGGCATCAAGCTCGCCTTCGGCCAGGATCCAGAATTCGATGACCTCGTCGTCCGCGGACGCCACCGTTTCTCCCGCCACGAACGGTCGCACACGCATTTGGCCGGCGATGGTCGCAAGCTGCTCGGCGCTGAATCCCTCACAAAACCGAACCGACCCCAACCAAGCCAACACGCGCTCGCTGTCAACTGCCGGCGAAGACATTCCGAATCCTCGTGGATGTTGGTTTGGTCGCGGACCCGCAATGCCTCGAAACTTGTCGCGGTATGCGAGGGTTTGTGCGCCTTCGAGCCGAGGTCTTAGAAATGGCCTCGGTCACTTCCACAAGTCACCGCGCGCTCGCAATTGCTGCACGACGAATTCAGCCCTAAATCAGCACTTTGCTACATTCACCGCTACGCCAAAAGTTCCTTCACCACGTTGCCGTGCACGTCGGTCAGACGCATGTCGCGGCCGCTGAAGCGGAAGGTGGTTTTGGTGTGGTCGAGGCCGAGCAGGTGCAGCATGGTGGCGTGCAGGTCGTGCATCTCCATTTTGCCCTCGATGGCCTTGTAGCCGAATTCGTCGGTCGCGCCGTAGACGAAGCCGCGTTTCACGCCGCCGCCGGCCAGCCAGATGGTGAAGCCGAACGGATTGTGGTCGCGACCGTCGCTCCCCTGGGCAAAGGGCGTGCGCCCAAACTCGCCGGCCCACACGACCAGCGTCGAATCCAGTAGCCCGCGGTTTTTCAGGTCCTTGAGCAGCCCGGCGATGGGCTGGTCGACGGCCAGGGCGTTGTTCTCGTGCCCCTCGCGCAGCCGGCCGTGCTGGTCCCAGCGGTCGCCGCTGACTTTGGGACAGGTTAGCTCGATGAACCGCACGCCGTGCTCCACCAGCCGCCGGGCCAGCAGGCACTCGGCCGCAAAGATCCGCGTCGGCTCGAACCGGGCGTCCAGGCCATACAGCTTTTTCGTGGCCTCCGACTCGCCCGACATATCGACCAGCTTCGGCACGGCCGCTTGCATGCGATAGGCCAACTCGTAGTTGGCGATCGCCGATTCGACGGCGTCGACGTGTCCGAGCTGATCGGCAAATCCGCGGTCCAGCCGGCCGAGTAAGGCCAGCTTCCGCTGCTGAGCGGCGGCGTTGGGCTCGGTGCGCTCGATATTGTCCACCGGCACGCCCACCGGCCGGAAAATCGAGCCTTGGTACGTGGCCGGCAGGAAGCTGCTGCCGAAGTTATCGAGCCCGCCGGGCGGGATCAGGCCGCCGTTGATGACGACGAAGCCAGGCAACTCCTGGCACTCGCTGCCCAGGCCGTAGGTGGTCCAGGCGCCCATGCTGGGCCGGCCTTGCAGGCCGCTGCCGGTGTGCAGGAAGTAGTTGGCGTTGGTGTGTTCGGAGAACTTGCTGGTCATCGAACGGACGACGCACAAGTCGTCGGCGCAGCCGGCCACGTGCGGGAACAGCGAGCTGACGGGAATTCCGCTGGTGCCGTGGTGTTTGAACTTCCAAGGGCTGGCCAGCGTCTTGCCGACGTTGTTGAACTGCGTGGCCTCGATCCGGGCGGGAA
>DATCFX010001525.1:0-1086 GCA_036509275.1 Pirellulales bacterium
GCCGCCGATGGCAAAGCGGCCGGTCAGCAACCGGAAGTTGTCGATCCCGACGATCTGCCCGGCATTGTCGTGGATGATAGCCAGGCCAAGCCGGTCGGCAAATGGAAAGTCTCGCAATTCACGCGCCGCTACATCGGCTCGGGCTATCGGCACGACGAAAATGCCGGCAAGGGGACCAAGACGCTGACGTTCGTGCCCGAGATCACGAAAGCCGGCAAGTACGAAGTCCGACTGGCGTACTCCCCCAGCCCGAAGCGGGCCGCGGCCGTACCGGTCACGATTTTCAGTGCCGACGGCGAGCACACGACGCACGTCAACATGCGCGAAATCCCAGAGTTCGACGGCCGCTTCCTCTCGCTGGGCGTGTACAGCTTCGAGGCCAACGGGCAGGGGTTCGTGATCGTCTCCAACGACGGCACTAAGGGGCATGTGACCATCGATGCGGTGCAGTTCATTCCGTTCGAAGCCACCGACAAGCTGCTGAAAGCGGCCAAGGCGAAATACGCAGGCAAGCTACCCGCGGAAGCCCAGCAGGCGGCCGATCGGCTGCGCGAGTTGGAAAAAGAACTGGCCGCGCTCAAGAAAAAAGGACCGCACCGGCCGACCGTGATCAGCGTCGTGGAAGAGCATCCGATCGAGGACGCGAGAATTTGCGTCCGCGGCAACGTCCACAACCAGGGCGATCCGGCGCCGCGCGGCTTTTTGCAAGTCGCCAACTATGATCCGCCCGTCGAAATGCCTAGCAACGAAAGCGGCCGCCTCGAACTCGGCCGCTGGCTGGCCAGCCCGCGCAATCCGCTGACCGCCCGGGTGATGGTCAACCGCATCTGGCATTGGCTGTTGGGTGCTGGGCTGGTGCGGACGACCGACAATTTCGGCGCCGCCGGCGAACAGCCGTCGCATCCCAAACTGCTCGATTACCTGGCCACGCGACTGGTGCGCGAGCACTGGTCGGTCAAACGCGTGGTGCGCGAGATCGTGCTGTCGCGGACCTATCGGCTGTCGTCGACGGGCAACGCCCGCCTGGCGGCGGCCGATCCCGAGAACCGGCTGCTCGCGCACACGAACCGCCGCCGGCTCGACGCG
>DATCFX010001526.1:0-1030 GCA_036509275.1 Pirellulales bacterium
GAAATGAGCGGTCTGTCGCCTCACGCCGGGGTCAGCGCTTCCTGCCGGCTCGCTTCTCGGCCGATGTACAGCGGGTGGAAGTGCGGCACCGTCTCGAACGGCTGAGCCAGTGCCTCAATGGTCTCGCCGATCTGTTGAATCTCACTCTCACGCAGCAAACCGAGCTTCTTGGTATAACCCAGCGTCAGGTAGGCGATGCGTTCCGGGTTGAGTTTCATCAGGCGGCAGCAGGTCGCATCCACGGCCAGGGAGTCGCAGCCCATGATTAGTGCCCCCAGAGGCTTGGCCGTGCCGTTGAGCGGGCCATCGCCTTCCATACCGACGATGCCGTCTACGATGGCCAGATCCGGCGCCCGCGTCAGGGCAATGTCCACAATACTGTTGTCGATACCGCGCCAGTGCAGCTCGTTCTTGGGCCAGCCATAGCAGATGCCGGGCAGCGTGCCGAACAGGTTCTTCAGCGATAGGGTTGCCCCGGCCCAGTGATGCGTCTTGAGCTTGGGCAGCGAGATCAGCACGTCAGCGGTCGCAATGGTCCGGCTCAGATACAGATATTCCAGCCCGGTCAGCCGGCCCATGTTCGGCATCTTGACTGGCTCATCGTGGTTGACGTCGATGAAGGCGACGTTGTGCCGCCGCAGCACGTCGCCCAGGCCGCTGGCGCTGACCAGGTATTCGACGTTGCGCCAGTGGCCCGGCCCCTCCGCGACGATGACCTCGGCCGCGCCTTCACGCTTACACAGTTCGATGACGGCCGCGACCACCTGCGGGTTGGTGTTGATGACCTTGTCGCAGTGGTACTCGACCAGGTTCGGCTTGAGGACCACGCGCTTGCCGGCCAGCGGCACCTTCTGGCGGAAGTGTTCGTACTGCCGCTGCACCACGGCGGCCAGGTCGGCCTCGTAGTCGGCGGCGCGGGCGATATGTACCTGCGCCTGCGGCGGCACCTGGCGCAGGTGGCCGGCCGCCTTGATGGCCATACCGCGCAGGGCCGAGTGAAAGCGATCGCCCAGAGACTTCCGGGCCGTGA
>DATCFX010001527.1:0-1248 GCA_036509275.1 Pirellulales bacterium
GGCGTCGAGCAACGCCAAGGCCGCCAGCTTGCGCTCTTCGGCGGCGAGCCGGGCATCTAACTCGCCGATCTCTTGCTCGAGGCGTTCGAGTTCGCCCTGCGGATCGTTGCCGCAAATGGTCCGCAACTCACCGCGCTGGCCGGCCAGCGCTTGCTTGAGATCGTCGACTTGTTTGTTGAGCGATTCCGCGCTGGCGTCCTGCGCGGCCAGCTCGTCGTCGCTGATCGCCGGCCCCAGATCGGCCACTGCCTGCTCGGCTCGTGCCACGTCGCTTTCGAGCCCCGCCATTTTTATGCGAAGCTGACTGATGTTCTGCCGGCGAATGTCGTCGGCCAGGCCGTCGCGCTCCAACTCAATTAGGCGGCGGCTGGCTTCGCCGGCGGCCGCGCGGGCTTGCGAAAGCTGTTGCTCGGCGACGGCGTACTTCTTGTCCAGCGCCGCCAGCTCGCGTTCGGCGGCGGCGCCGCCATTGGCCAGTTCCTGATACGTCGTATGGTACGCCCGCTCTTCGTCTTTGAGACGCTGGATTTCGGTCGTCAAGCCATCCGCGTCGAGTCCTTCGGGCACCAAGGACTTGAGCGCTTCCAGGCGGGTGACGGCCGAGTTGAGCTTTTGCTGACAATCGTTCAATTGTTTGCGCAATCGATCGCGATCGCCCAGCTCGCGGCCAGCCAGGCCCAGTTGGCGCCGAGCCTCTTTGACGCCGCGCTCGGCCTCCTCGCCTCGAATGCGGATTTCTTCCAGCCGATCGAACCCGCCAGGCAGCTCATCGACCGCCACGCCGTGCGACGACAGCGATTGATTCAAACTGCTGGTTTGCTGCTGGATCGTATTCAATAGCTCGGCCAGTTCCGTGGCTCCACAACTGAACTGCAAGCGGCCCACGCCCTCGATTTCCAAGCGCAACGAGCGGACGGCGCCCAGCTTGGCCGGCGCGCCGGGCTCGGCCATGAGCGCGCTGGTCGGGCCGCTATCGGCGCTCCACTCGATCCGCAGCGGTCGGGCTGGTTCGAAGGCGAGCTGCAAACTGCTCATGGCGTCGCGTTTGAGCGCGCTCAACTCGGCAAAATCCTTTCGCCAGCGGCCGATGGCTTCGCCGCCGGGCCACGGTCCGATCGCATCCAAGGCTTTTTCCGCTTGTTCCACGGCCTCTCGCAACGCTTCGCAACGATCGAGACTTTGCTGAGCCTTTGCACACGCGTCGGTTTGCTGAAACACTTCGTGCTTGCTCGTATGCGCTTCGATCCG
>DATCFX010001528.1:0-6595 GCA_036509275.1 Pirellulales bacterium
ATCTTCGACGGCCGCAACATCTACGAGCCCGGCCTGATCCGCGCCGGCGGCTTCACCTATCACTCGATCGGGCGAGCGAGCGTGGTAGGAAAGTAGGAATGATGAATGATGAATGGAAGAAGAAGAATCGCGGATCTCGCCGGCTTTCCATTCATCATTCATCATTCCTATTTCATCATTTCCGCTGTGTTTGGCGATCCCCTTGCGCTACGTCCGCGCCTTCCCTGGGCACAAACCGGTACACGTCGTACCAGCCGTAAAAGTCGTGGGGTGGACCGACGTCGGTCTTCACGCGATGGCGCGTGCAGCCGGCCAGTTGGTAGCGCAATTCGAACTGTTTGAGCCACGCATCCAGGGCCGGCTGTTTTGGCCGGCTCTGATCGCCGCGAAAGACGACGCAGTCCAGCGGTTTGGCCGGCGATCCGGCAATGGCCGAAGCCGCTTTCAGCCGGCGGCCATAGATCGCCTGGTAGCAGAGGTAGGCGCAATAATCCGTCCGATCGTAAACCGCCGCGTTCAGGGCCTGCGGCATGGCCACCACGTCGGTCGAACCGTCGCTTTGACTCCAGAACCAGCGGGCAAAGGATTGATGGTCCCAGTCGCAACGGTGCTTATACGGGTGTATCAGATCGAACACCCCCTCCCCGCAGCCGATCACCCCCAACAGCCCGACGACCGCCGGCAATACCCACCCGCGCGCGGCGGGACGCAATCGCGCGACGAGCTGCACGATGCCCAGTCCGGCCAGCAGGCAAATGGCCGGCGCCAGGTACTGCACCAGCCGCTCGTTGTCGCCGTAGGGGTACAATCGCAGGGCGGCGCTCAACAGCCCGAGCCCAAAGGGCGCGAGCAACATCACGGCCAGCCGGCGGTCGCCGCGGCGCATCCAGGCCGCCAGCCCGGCGAGAAAGCAGACAAGCGTCAGCGCACTGCCGCCGGCGCTGCCGCCCAGAGGATAGGCGAACATGTGGCCGCTGTAGGTCTCGGTCAACCATCTTAATAACAACAGCGGGTGCAGGGGCGAAGGCGGAAAGGCCGCGACCCAGCACGTGCGCATCATCGGCCCCCACGCCTCGAGCTGGGTGGCGGCCGACACGGCCATCAACCCCGCCAGCGACACTGCCAGGGCCGCGTGATACGCGACGATCGGCCATATCGCCGACCGGTCGCGGCTCGATAGCAGTTCGCAGATCAACAGCAGGCTGATTCCGCCGGCCACAAACACGGCCGGAAACGACAGTCCGACGGCCACGGGCAGCGCCGCGACCAAGGCCCACAACCAGCGCGTGCTGCTCCGATCGCGCCACCACTCAACGGCCAAGGCTAAGAGTACCACGGCGACCAGCAGGTCGACCGCATAGGGCTTGACCTCGGCGCTGTGCCGCAGGGGATAGAACGCCACGGCCATCAAACCCACGGCCAGCGCATAGGCCGGGCCGTGCAACAACCGGCTGGCCAGATGTTTGAACACGAGCAAGGCCGCAAGGCCGCTGGCCAGCGGCACCAACCGCAACGACCACTCGGAAAAGCCCAGCAGCTTGACGGCGGTCAGCTCCAGCACGAGAAACAGCGGCGGCGCGACCTGGCAGTTGTCCAGCGGCCGGAGCAAGTCGGCGTAGTCGCGCGTCAGAAAGTTGGTGGCCACCATGCACTCGTCGCCCCACAGCGGAAAGGCGAGCAAGTACCGCATCAGGCGCAGCGCAACGCCCAGCCCCACGAGCGTCCAGGCGACTCGGTTCCAGCGGTCGGACTTTTGCATTTCAGCCGCTCCGTTAAGCCGGCAATCACCGTGTTTAGCGCACCGGCTGCCGCACGATGGCCGGCGACGCGGCACCCACGGCGGCCGAGGGCGGGGCGGGCAGGCTCAACGTCGGGCCGGCAGCGGCCTGTAGGGCTTGCACGTATTCGCGCAGCACTTCGTGCGCGGCTTGGAAGTCGGGCCGCGAGGTCAGCGCCTGGTACTGCGCCGTCTGGGCCACGCGGTCGAACTTTGCCAGCGCCGCCTGCACGTCGGCCAGCCGTGGCGGCGGTCCCCCGGAAGTCACCCCCTGCGGTAGCCGCAGGAATTGCCGCCATTGTTCGTCCAGCACCGTATCGAGTTGCTTCGCGTCCGCAGCCAGCGCTTGGCGCAGCACTTCGAGCCGCGGTGCGGCGACTGTCCCCGCGGCCGGGGGCAGCGCAGCCGGCTGGCCTGGAACGGGCGGCGTCGGCACGGTTCGCACCACCGGCGCGATGGCCGCCAGCGCTTGCACCAGCGTCACGGCCGACGGCGGGATCACGGCCGGCACCTGCATCGGGAGCGACCCGTAATACGAGGACTGGGCCATCGGGTCCGGCTCGATCACCGAGCCATCCAGCGACACGCCGAGAAACAGCCCGCGGCTACGCGAATAGCTCAGGATTTCGCTCCGTAGCGGCAAGTCGGTGGCGGCTTCGGCTTCGCGGCCCACGGGCCCGGCCGCTACGGCCGCGTCGGCTCCCAGCGTGAGCTTGCCCGAGAGCAGGCCTTCGGCGCTGCGCCGCGTGCGAAACACGAGGATCACGTCCGTCACCTGCGCGCCGGCTTGCCAACCCACGCTGCCGCCGGTGAGGGTGACGAATTGCGGCAGCGTCCATTCGCCTTCGGCATCCTTCATGATGATTACGCCATGCCCGCGGCGGATGCCGGCGATGAAGCCGATCTTGACGACCCCCGGCACGATGGCCACGGCCTGGGCGCTGCGCAACAAATCCGTGGGGATGCGGCGGGCCGGAATGGCCATGATCTCGTACAGCACTTGCGCCGAATCGCGCACCGTGTTCTCGGCCGCCACCTGGGCCCAAGCCGGAGTCTCCACGCCGGCTGCCAGCAGTGCGCAAGCGATCAGGAGAATTCGTTTCATCGCAGCGGTTCCTTGTGCTTACGGGCGGGATGAACTGGGCCGACGGGCGCGTGGTTATAGCGGCCGGGCCGCCGGCGGGTAAAGGCGAGCTGGCGTGCGGCTGCCCGAGGGAATGGCGAACTGCTAGCGTCGGTCGGGCAAGCTGGTACGTGGCGCGAGCTCCGCAGGCCTCCCGCGGGCCAGGCTTGCGTACGATTCGGTCCGGCTCGGCTCGCCGGACCTACGGCCGGCCGGCCGTTTGACGCCGAGCCGGCCCAGTCTCGAATGGCGGTGGCGTGCCCTTACGCCCGCCGGAACCGATCCAGAACAATCCCCTCGGGCTGCTCGGCTGTGGTGGGCTGATCGCTCAGTTCGCTTTGCCTTTGAGCGCGGCAAGTTCCGTGTCGTAAGTCCGGGCTAATTGCGTCAAACCCTTTTCGCGGAAGCGGTCTGCCCCGCGCTGATACATTTTCATACAGTAGATGCTCGGTTCGTCGCCCCGCGTCTTGGGCACCATGGGAAGAAACTCTTGGTAGAACACGCTCAAGAGATCATCAGCTCCCTTGAGGTTTTTGCAAATCACTTCCAGCTTGTCGAGCATCTTAGGAACGTAGCGCCCTTCGTCGGGGAATTTCTTGATTGTTAGCCCCAGTCCTTCGGCAGCCTGCAATTGCTTATGCTCCGCGACCAGATAGTCGCTCAGCTTGAGCCGCGCCTCGCATGCCAGGTCGGGTCGCTTAGCCTGCTCGTACAACTGCACCAGGCGCTCGTACAAATTGAGTCGCTGTTTTGCATCAGGCTGAAATGAGATGAGATCGTCGAACATCTTCCAGGTGAAATCGGGAAAGAGCGCGAAGGTGTTGAACATATCAATCATCGCCAGGCTCATGCGCTTCTGATTTGCCTTGTCGATCAAGCCGTCTTTCGACATTTTGGCCAGCGCCAACCACGATTCTTCATTTCCCGGCGAGAGCCGGATGACATCTCTGAGGAACAGCAACTGCGCATTAACGTCCATCTGGGCCTGCTCGCGCAGCTGGGGATAAGCGCGCATCAGCAGCGCGGCGTGGCGCCGGCCCTTGGGGTTGGAACCGATGTTCTGCAGGGCGAGTTCTAAGTCGCGGTCGGTCATTGGGCGACCGGTTTGAGGATCCTTGAGGTGGCCGACGTAATACTGGTCCAGGTTGTAGCGCCCGTGTGACTCGAGCGAAAACGCGATGCTCGCCGGCGTCACCCGCTTCAATTCCACCCACATGACCCAGGCGTGCAGGTCACCGGAATTTGATTCGCCCGTGACGTATTCGGCAGGCACACCGAGGCTTTTGCCCACTCGCCCGGCGAAATCCGCCTGCATTGCGCATACGCCGCCTAACTGGCGAATATTCGGCAGGCTGTAATCGGAGCCGGCAAGTTTGCAGTTTTCGCTCTTGGTTTTCAGCATCTGGTAGTCGTAGGGCACGTCGCTATAGCAGGCACCAAACATCGAACGATGGCTGAGATAGTTTTGCAGGGCCCACTGTCGTTCGTTGACAGGCGTCTTGTGGTTCACGACGTGGGTCAGAAACTCCCAGGGGAGGTACTGAATGCGCCCCTCCATGACCCGCTCCGTGTCGACAAGGTACTTGAAATTCTCAACCGCTCCGGCCAAATCCGTCGGCATTTTGGCATGTGTGCGACTCTGGTGCCCGGCGTATTCGTAGACCCCTTTCGCCTCGTCCCAAGTCACGGCGCTCGCAATGGCCAATTCGTAGTAGGCCGCGATTTGCTTGGGAAACTCCTTGCGCAGGGTATTGAACAACGCCAGGGCCGCCGCCACTTTGTCGTGTTGTGGATCGATCGCCGTGTAGAACTCTTCTTTGACGTGATTGTGGGCGTCCAGCCAGGCGGTCATTTCAGAATAGTCGTCGCCATAAGCCGTGCGCAGATCCGCCTCGTGCCCCCGCTCGAATTCCTGGACAAAGATGTGCCGCAAAGTGGTGTATTCTTTCGGGACCAGCAGCTTCTTGTGTTTGTAGAGTTCTAGAATGGCCTTCGCGAGCTCGTCAGTGGAGGCGCTGGCCGTCGCCGGCTCGCTGGTCAGTGGCGTGTCGGGGGCCGGTGTGATTGTGGTCGTGGCCAGCGGCTTCAGAGATGCGCCGAACCGCGACTTCAGCCTGTCCAACAGCTGGGTGTCCTCGCCGGTGTAAGCCACGATCAGACGATCTGCCTGGTACACCTTTACGCCGGCAAGTTTTTCCGCCGAGAGCCGGCTAGCGTGGCTCACATCCCGCTGCGCCTCCTCGGCTGTGGCGTACTCATAGGTGCTTAACTGGCGGCCGTCGACTTCGATCAGACAACCGATGCCCGAATAAATCGGCTCAGGATCATTGCCGGCGATTTTTACCTTGACGCTCTGCGACTCCAGCCAAACGACCAATTGCTCCAGCGGACTCAATACGCGATCGAGCCGGACCCTGAAGGTCTGCTGGGCTTGCCTGCCCGCCGAATCCGTCACCACAATCGAGACCGGATAACCGGTGCCTGGCCGTGCCGCTTGCAAATCCCAGGTAAACTCGCCCGTTGCCGGATCGATTTTGCACCCCGCCGGAGCGCCGCGCTGCAAAGCAAACGTGAGCTGTTGGGCCGGCAGGTCGGGGTCGCTCGCCTGAGCAGCAATTCTCACCATCCCCGGCTTCGCGAGCACTTGGTCAGAAATCGCTGCGAGCTTCGGCGGCAGATTGGCCTCGTCGACGAGCAGAATCAGCGACTGCTGGGCTGATAGATCGGAACGGTTGTCGACGGCGACACGAATCTTCATCTGGTATTTCCCCGGCCCCTGGGCTTCCGTGGGCCGCCAGGAAAACTTTCCAGACTTCGGATCGAGCGAGGCCCCGGCCGGTCCGCCATCGAGCGAGAACCGTAGTCGATTGCGCGGTACGTTTTCGGTAATCGGAGCCACCGCGAACTCATAGCTGGCCAGTTCCTGGATGGTGCGCGAACCAAACGGCGCCAGCGCGATCGACTTCTTGGTCAGATACCACGTCGCCACCGCGCCCAAGCCCAGGCACAGAATCAAGCCCGCACAGTACAGGGGCCAGAGTGATGCCCTTTTTTTTCGGCGACGAGTCGACGCGGACGCAGGTTTTTTTGGCGCAATCGAAAAATTGAGGTCATTCGACATGGGCAGCGACCGTGAACGAGGGCGGGCGGATGAGATTTCGATTAGCCACAATTATCCCGGCTTCGCCATGTGCGCACAAGGCAGCGGCACGCGATTCCAGGACGATTGCAAAGTCGCCAATCGGCATGCGCGGTACGGGTCGGCCGCTCCGACTGGAAACGACTTAAGTGCCCGCTAGCGGGTCGACTCTTCGACTTTGCAATCGTCCTGCGCGCCCCTCGAAACTGCTTGACCGCCTGGCAAAAAGCGGCGACGATGACGGCTCACGTCCCCCTCGTTTTGGTGGATCGCACTAGATGGACGATTATGCGCCGACGCTTCGCGGTTCTATTGTCATTTCTGCTGGCGGCCCTGCTGCCGACGGCGATCTTGCCGGGCCTCGAGCATGGTCGAATTGCTGCTGCGGATCGATCCCAAGAAATACCGGCTGCTGATCGACAACATCAAAGAGGGGATGACGTCGGAAGATGCCCTGCGCGAGGCCTTCGGCTTTAGCTTTGTCGAGCTCGCGCAGCGTTATGGCCAACTGGCCCGCGTGCCGAACCTGCAGCCCTGACGGGCCGGAAGCGCGGGA
>DATCFX010001529.1:0-2980 GCA_036509275.1 Pirellulales bacterium
CCACGGCATTCGCCAGCCGAGTTGATACGTCGGCTGGCCCGCACGGTGGGCTCGATAGAAGCAATAAGCCGCCAGCGGATCGTCGCGCTGCGGTTTATGGCCATTGGTATTGAAGTAACCGTACACGCCCGGCCAGGCCGGACCGAAGGGCGCGGCGGAATACGCCTTCCACGTATTGGTCGAAAACAGGAGGGCAATCGGAGCGGGCGCCGCGTCCGGCGCGCGCCGCACGACGAACGACGCGTGCGTCATCGCGTCGGCCCCGTTCTGCAAGAACCGGCCGCGCACGGCATACAAGCCCGACCGCGCATGAGTGGGCAGCGTACACGTAAAAGTGGGCTGCCAGCGGCAATCGTAAAGATCGTCGGAAGCCAGCCGCAAACCGTGGCCGCGGGTCGCATCGCGCCGCGGGTCGTAATCGCGCCGGTAGCGCGCGATGACCGGCATGAACGACGGGCCGCCGATCATCCAGGTGGCATGGTTGATGATCCTGCCCTGCCGCGCCGCAGGACTGATGTCGGCTAGCGCCGCACCGCGTTCTTCCGCCAGCGGCCAGCAACCCCACAGATCCGGATCGACTTCCGGAGTCGCCAGCCCCCGTTCGGCGTACCGCGTGCGGATTTCGAGTTCATCCAAAGCGCGGCCATAGATGACCGGCAGGGCGATATCGGCATCGAGGAGTCCGGCCGCCTGCCCGGCGCGGCCCAACGCTCCGATGCGGAGCGGGCAAGCGGCCGGTACGAGCGGCTGCTGCCGGGGCCATTGGCCAACACGGCGGCCATCGAGCCAGATCGTCTTCTGGCCCCCACTCACCACGGCCACGACGTGATGCCAGTCCGCCGGCGGAGTCACGTACGGGCTGAACGTGGGTTTGCCTGGCAGCGTTAGCCTGGCCGTCGTGCGATGCGTCGTCGCCGCCGGATCGGCTGCCTCGCCGGTGAACAGCCCCAGCGTGCCGTCGGGAAACACCAGCAGCCCGAAACCTGCGGCATCGTCGAGTTGCGAGACGATGGCCTGGGGTTCGTGTACGTTCCACAATCGCACCCAACATTCGAGCGTCAATGCGGTGACGGCGCGAGCGGGCAAGCCTGGCTCAACGTGGATGTAGCTGCCGGGATGGACCGGTTGCATCGCCGGTTGTTCGATCCGGACCTGGTGCAGGACTTCGTCCTTGACAGGATCGTCGATCACCTCGCCCAGCCGCACCACTTCGAGTTGGCAGGGAAGCGTCGTGCTGACGTACGCCGTCAGTGTCTCGCCGGCGGCATAGCTCGGCTTGTCGGTATACAGGTGTACGCCCTGGATCGGCAATGCGCGATGCGGCGGAATCGCTGCGGCATGCACCGCCGGTCGATTCGCGTCTGCCGTATCGAGGGCCAAAGCCGCAGCCTCGATCCGGCCGAGCATCGCCCCCGTGGCGATCACCGAGCCGGTCGAAAGCAGAAACTCCCGTCGCGTAGGGTCGGTCATGGTGTTGCTTGATCTCTACGGCTCGAGTGCCGAGGCGTCATGGTAGCGAGCAGATTGCGATAGTCTACCAAAAGTGGGCAGCTGCCGATCGCTTTGAGCTTGATTCACGATTGCCGCGGCAATTCGACGGGCGGGGCGACCAGCGGCCTTGGTAAGATAGTAAGGATCGAACGAAAAATAACTTCGGTTTTTCTCATCCCCTCACCCTACCCTCTCCCGCAAGGGGCGAGGGGTTTGCGGAGAAGTTATTTTTCGTTCGATCCTAACAAAGACTTCAGCACTCCAGTTGCCCGGTAGCGCGTTACTGCAGCGAGACTCCCCATGTTTGTGCATCAGACACGGTTACCGCACGTCTTGCCGCCGCGGTTGTATGTTTGTCCCGAGCAATATGAACGGGAACTCGAAAACCTGTTTCGGCCGGGCTGGCATGTTGTGGCGGGCATCGAGGACCTGGCCAGAGACGGCGACTTTCTCTCGCTGGAGCTGTTGGGAGTGCCGCTGCTGGTGCGGAATTTTGGCGGCCAGTTGCATGCCTTTCTGAATGTCTGCACGCATCGCCATTGCCTGTTGACCCACCTGCCGCGCGGCAACCAGCCGAAAATGGTCTGTCAGTATCATGGTTGGCAGTACTGCGCCGATGGCAGCACCACCCGAATTCCGGATGCCGGAAGCTTTCGGCCGCTGCCCGGCGGGCCCGAACGGCTGCGGAAGTTTCCAATTCAAGTCCGCGGGCCGCTCGTGTTTGTTTCTCTCGCGGACAATCCGGCTCCGCTGGAGGAATTGCTTGGGCCATTGGCCGAGCCGTGCGACGAGTATCCCGCCGAGCGGTGGCGCTTGTCGGACGCGTGGTCTTACCGTCTCAACGTGAACTGGAAGATTCCGGTCGAAAACACGATCGAATCGTATCATGTCCCGCTGGTGCATTCGAAGACGCTGGTTAAGTACACCGACGAAGACGCGACCACACACGAGCTGTTTTCTACGGGAACTGTGATGCGGTCGCTCAGTGTCACGCCTTTTGTTTATCGGCTGCTGTCGCGGCTTGTTTTGCCTCGGCTTGATCCCGCCAGTTCGATCGAGCGGTATCGACTATTTCATGGATTTCCGCATTTGTTTCTGATCCGCACCGACGCGACGTTGCAGGTCATGAGCGTGTTTCCCACTTCGCCCACGGCGTGCCAGCTGGCGGTCCGAGTCTACACGCTCCGAGCGGCGCGCGAGACCTGGGCGTCGCGGCTATGCACCTGGTTCTGGGGCAGGTTCAAGAGCTATGTCGTAAGAATGATTCTCGCCGAGGACATCAGACTTCTGCCTGATATCCAACGCGGCATGCAGCACAGTCCATTCCAGGGTACGATTAGCATGCGCGAAGAACTGGTGTTTGCGTTTCAAGACTATGTTCGCCGCCAATGCGGTTTGCCCGTCGACGAATCCGTTTCGCCGCCGTCCGCGACACCCGTTTAAGGATCGGCCGAAGAATAACTTCGGTTTTTCCCGGCCCCTCACCCTG
>DATCFX010001530.1:0-1302 GCA_036509275.1 Pirellulales bacterium
GAAGCCTTCCGCTGCAAGGGAATCACCGAAAAGCTGCTCGACTTTTCCCGCATCGGCGACGTCCACCTGCAGAACACCGACTTGCAACAGCTCGTGCAGGACGTGACCGACATGATCCGGCACATGGGCAAGTACGACGGCAAGCACCTTGAACTGGCACCCGGGCCGCCGGTGATCGCTCCGGTCAACGCCCAGCAGATCAAGCAGGTGGTGCTGAACCTGGTGGTCAACGGCCTCGACGCCCTCGAGCCGGGCGGCAGCGTACAGATCGCCGTCGAAGCGCGCGAAGGCGAAGCGGTGCTCTCGCTGGTCGACGACGGCTGCGGCATGACGGCCGACGTGCTCGAACACCTGTTCGAACCCTTTTTCACGCGGCGACGCGGCGGCCAGGGCACCGGCCTGGGCCTGTCGATCGCCTATCGCATCGTGGCCGACCATGACGGGGCGATCGAGGCCAGCAGCGCCGGACCCGGTCGGGGCTCGCGGTTTCGTGTGCGGCTGCCCCTGGTTCAGAATCAAAAGGAGACCAACCATCGATACCAAGCCGCATAATCGCCTCAAGCTGCTGTTCGCCGACGACGAACGCTCGCTGCAGGAGTTGATGAGCGTCGAACTGCCGCGACTGGGACACGAAGTGACCGTCTGCCCCGACGGCGCCACGGCCATCGCCGCGCTGGAGCGCAACACCTACGATTGCATCCTCGTGGACTTGAACATGCCGCTGGCCTCGGGCATCGACGTGATTGCCAAGGCCAAGGAGCTTTCGCCAGACACCGAAGCGGTGGTCCTCACCGGCAAGTCGACGATGGACAGCGCGATTTCGGCCCTGCGGCACGGGGCGTTCGACTATCTGACCAAGCCTTGCAAACTGATCGATCTCAAGGCGCTGCTCGTGCGCGTGGCCGAGAAGCGCGAACTCACGAACAAATATCGCGCCGTCAAGCGGCAGCTCGAACGGCTGGAAGGCGGCTCGCAACTGATCGGCTCGTCGGCCGGCATGCAGCAAGTGCGACAGCTCATTACCAAAATCGCGCCCACCGATTCCACCGTGCTCGTGCTGGGCGAAACCGGCACCGGCAAAGAACTGGTCGCCCGGGCACTGCACGACCAGAGCCTGCGGGCCGCGATGCCGTTTGTGGCGATCAATTGCGGCGGCTTGCCCGAAAGCCTGATCGAGAGCGAACTGTTCGGCCATCGCAAGGGGGCCTTCACCGGCGCCGACGAGCACCGCGTGGGCTTGTTCGAAGTGGCCAATGGCGGCACATTGTTTCTAGATGAAATCGGTGAGCTGCCCAAGGCGAT